>DATAZV010000323.1:0-19439 GCA_036271855.1 Burkholderiales bacterium | reverse complement strand
GCCTATTGACAGGGCGGCCGGTCCTGTCAATATGGACCCCCCGTGGCCACCGCGTTTTCCGCTACTTGAACGCTTTTCCGCTCTCGGCGCAACTGACGGCGCTGGTTGTACTGCTGCTGGGCTCCGCCTTTTTCTCGATTGCCGAAACCAGCATGATGGCGCTCAACCGCTATCGGCTGGCAGCGCTGCAGGCGCAGGGCCGGCCTGGCGCGCAGCAGGCCGCCGCCCTGCTGGCCCGTACCGACCGCCTGCTGTCGGTGATCCTGATCGGCAACAACCTGCTCAACGCCGGCCTCTCCGCCCTGGTAACGGCGATGGCGATCAGCTATTTCGGCAATCACGAGAAGGTGGTGGCCATCGCCACCGGCCTGGCAGCCTTCGCCATCATCGTGTTCGCCGAGATCACGCCCAAGATCATCGGCGCCAACTACCCGGAGCGCATCGCGCTGCCGCTCAGTTTCATTCTGAAGCCCCTTCAGGCGGTCGCCTATCCGCTGGTGTGGTTCGTCAACCTGTTCGTGCGCATGCTGCTGTGGATGCTGCGCATCCGTACCGAAAGCGGCGGCGAGACCCAGCGCATGAGCCAGGAGGAATTGCGGGTGCTGGTGCTGGAGTCCGCCCATTACATTCCGCAAAAGCACCGCAGCATCCTGATCAACCTGTTCGACCTCGAGCGCATCCGCGTCGACGACGTGATGACGCCGCGCGCCCACATCGAAGCGATCGACCTGTCGGCCGAACTCGAGGTGATCGGGCGCCAGCTCGCCACCAGCCACCATACCCGCCTGGCGGTTTACGAAAGTGATATCAACAACGTCAAGGGGGTGCTGCACATCCGCCGCGCGGTGTCGATGCTGCTGGAAGGCAACTGGGACCGCCAGACCCTCACCGACCTGCTGACCGAGCCGTATTTCATTCCCGGTGCCACCCCGGTATTCCAGCAACTGCAATATTTCCAGGAGCGGCGCCAGCGCCTGGCGCTGGTGGTCGACGAATACGGCGAGGTGCAGGGTCTGGTGACTCTCGAAGACATCCTGGAGGAAATGATCGGCGAATTCACCACCGAGGCGCCGGGCAAGAGCGGCGCGCGCTACGTGTGGGGGTCGGACGGCACCGTACTGGTGGAGGGCGGCGCGCTGTTGCGCGACCTGAACCGGCGCCTCGGCCTGCGCTTCTCCCTGGAGGGTCCGAAGACCCTGAACGGACTGATCCTCGACCATCTGCAGGATATCCCGGAGTCCGGGCTGAGCATGAAAATCGCCGATTGCGCGATGCAGATCCTGCACACCGAAGACCGTGTGGTGCGCACCGTGCGCCTGCAGCGCCCGCGCGACCCGCCGGTGCCCAAGCCGGCCTATCCTGGCTGAATCCCGGCAAGGCCAGGGGCGGGAGCTGGCGGGCGCCGCCGGCCGCGATATGATGAGATTGAAAATGCCTGTTCCGGGAGCGCGCCCGCGACGTCTTTACAATCCGCCGCCTGCAGTGCATCATGTATACAGTGGGCGAGTATGCTTTTCTATCTCATTGATTTATTGGAATAATTAAAGCTCGGAACCCGGACATCCGGCGCTCCGGTTCGATCTTTTGGCGTTTTTTCACCGCCTCCGGGCCGATTCGCTGACTTTTTCACAACACTGCACCTCATGGCCGCTGCGCTTACTCCCTCCAACACCTTGTCCGGCATTGCGCGTGCGCTGGTGCAGGCGGGGCGCGTGACCTCGAGTGATGCCGAAGCCCTGATGGCGCAGGCCAAAACCGCGCATGTCAGCTTTATCGAGCAGATGATCGCCTCGAAAAAGATGAGCGCGCGCGACATCGCGCAGTTCGCCTCCGAGACTTTCGGTTATCCGCTGCTGGACATCGATTCCTTCGATCAGGCGCAGATGCTGAAGACGGCGATCGACCGCAAGATCATCCAGCAGCATCGCGTGGTGGCGCTGATCAAGCGCGGCAACCGGCTGGCGGTGGCGATTTCCGATCCCACCAACACCGCCGCGCTGGACCAGATCAAGTTCCAGACTTCGCTTGCCATCGACCCGGTGATCGTCGAGGACGACAAGCTCGCCAAGATCGTCGGCAGTGCGGCGAAGGAAGACCCGGTCACCGAGATGATGGACGTCGGCGACGACGACATCAACCTGGAGTTCACCGACGAAGAGACGATGGCCAAGGCCGAAGAGGCCTCGATGCCGGACGTCGACGACGCGCCGGTGGTCCGTTTCCTGCAAAAAATGCTGATGGACGCGATCCGCGAGGGCGCCTCCGACCTGCATTTCGAGCCGTATGAAAAGATGTACCGCATCCGCTACCGGGTCGACGGCATCCTCAAGGAAGTCGCCAATCCGCCGCTGGCGATCAAGGAAAAGCTGGCCGCCCGCATCAAGGTGATCTCGCGCCTGGACATCTCGGAAAAGCGGGTGCCGCAGGACGGCCGGATGAAGCTGGTGCTGTCGAAAAACCGCGCGATCGACTTCCGCGTCTCGACCCTGCCGACCCTGTTCGGCGAGAAGATCGTGATGCGTATTCTCGATCCCTCGCAGGCTACGCTCGGCATCGACGCCCTGGGCTATGAGCCCGAGGAGAAAGAACGTCTGCTGGCCGCGGTGCACCGTCCCTACGGCATGGTGCTGGTCACCGGCCCCACCGGCTCCGGCAAGACGGTGTCGCTCTACACCTGCCTGAACCTGCTGAACCAGCCGGACATCAACATCTCGACGGCGGAAGACCCGGCGGAAATCAACCTGCCCGGCATCAACCAGGTCAACGTCAACGACCGCGCCGGGCTGACCTTCTCCGCCGCGCTCAAGTCCTTCCTGCGGCAGGACCCGGACATCATCATGGTCGGCGAAATCCGCGACCTGGAAACCGCCGACATCTCGATCAAGGCCGCGCAGACCGGCCACATGGTGTTCTCCACCCTGCACACCAACGACGCCCCGACCACGCTGACGCGGATGATGAACATGGGGGTGGCGGCATTTAATATCGCTTCCTCGGTCATCCTGATCACCGCGCAGCGCCTGGCGCGCCGCCTGTGCACCTGCAAGCAGCCGCACGATATCCCCGAAGAAGCCCTGCTGGAAGCCGGTTTCAAGCCGGACGCCCTCGACGGTTCGTGGAAACCAATGAAGCCGGTCGGCTGCGAGCGCTGCAAGGGCAGCGGCTACAAGGGGCGAGTCGGCATCTACCAGGTGATGCCGATTTCAGAGGAAATTCAGCGTATCATACTGTCGCACGGCACCGCGCTCGACATCGCCGACCAGGCTGGGCGCGAGGGGGTCCGCTCCCTGCGCGAATCGGGCCTGGTGAAGGTGATGCAGGGAATGACTTCGCTGGAGGAAGTGCTGGGCTGTACCAACGAGTAGGGTAGGGCACGCCGGTCGGGGGCCGCGCCGCAGGTGAGTCAAACGCGTGAGGCCGAAAGTATCAAGACCCAGGAGGGCCGCGCGCGGCTGAAAATGGGATCAGCGTTTCAGGGAGGAAAGTAATGGCTACCGCTGCAATCAAAGGGACCAAGGAATTCACCTTTGCCTGGGAGGGCAAGGACAAAAGCGGCAAGACGGTACGCGGCGAAGTCCGCGCCACCGGCGACGCCGTGGTCAAAGCGACCTTGCGGCGCCAGGGCATTCTGGTCGGCAAGGTCAAGAAGCAGTCGTTCAAGCGCGGCGGCAGGGTGAGCGACAAGGACATCACCCTGTTCACCCGGCAAATGGCCGTGATGATGAAATCCGGCGTACCCCTGCTGCAGTCTTTCGACATCGTCGGCAAGGGCCACAGCAACGCCGCGGTGGCGCGCCTGCTGTTCGAACTGAAGACCGAAGTCGAGACCGGTTCCAGCCTGACCCAGGCCTTCCGCAAATACCCGCTGTATTTTGACGCCCTGTTCTGCAACCTGGTGGCCGCCGGCGAACAGGCCGGTATCCTGGAAACCCTGCTCGACCGTTTGGCGACCTACAAGGAAAAGATCCTCGCCATCAAGAGCAAGATCAAGGCTGCGCTGTTCTACCCGGTGGCGATCATCGTGGTTGCCTTCGTCATCACCGCCGTGATCATGATCTTCGTGATCCCGGCCTTCAAGCAGGTGTTCACCAGCTTCGGCGCGGATTTGCCGGCGCCCACCCTGGTGATCATGGCCGTCTCCGATTTTTTCGTCAGTTACTGGTGGATCATGTTCCCGCTGATCATCGGCGCGGTCTACTTCTTCTTCGAGTCGTGGAAACGCTCGAAGAAGCTGCAGTTCTTCATGGACAAGCTGATGCTCAAGGCGCCGGTATTCGGCGACCTGGTCAAAAAAGCCACGGTGGCGCGCTGGACCCGTACGTTGTCGACCATGTTCGCCGCCGGCGTGCCGCTGGTCGAAGCGCTCGATTCGGTGGGCGGCGCTTCCGGCAATCAGGTCTACGGCAATGCCACCAAGCAGATCCAGAGCGAAGTCTCCACCGGTACCAGCCTGACGGTGTCGATGCAGAATTCCAACGTCTTTCCCGCGATGGTGATCCAGATGGTGTCGATCGGCGAGGAATCCGGCGCGCTCGACTCGATGCTTTCCAAGGTGGCCGACTTCTACGAAGCCGAAGTGGACGACGCGGTGGAGGCGCTTTCCAGCCTGATGGAGCCGCTGATCATGGTGGTGCTGGGCGTGCTCATCGGCGGCATGGTGATCGCCATGTACCTGCCTATTTTCAAACTCGGTTCGGTGGTTTAACCGGCCGGCCGCCCGCCGCCCCAGACAGGCGGCGGACCTACCAGGAAAGCGGCGCATTCGTGCGCCGCTTGTTTTTTCATGTTCGAAGTTTTTGTCGTCTATCCCTGGCTGTTCATCGGCCTGACCGTGGCCCTGGGCCTGTGCGTCGGCAGCTTTTCCAACGTGGTGATCCATCGCCTGCCGGCCGCCTGGGACCGCGAACTGACCGCCGGGGTGGTTGAATGGGCCGACCTGGCGGCGACCCAGCCGGACCAGGCCCTGGCGCGCGTGCCGCAGGCCGAGCGGGCGGGCCTGCAGCCGCGCTTGCGCGAGATGGCCGACACCCTGCGCACCATCCTCAAACTGATGCCGCAGGAGACGCTGGCAAAGCCGCGCTCGCGCTGCCCCAATTGCGGCCATGGCATCACCGCCGCCGAAAACATCCCGGTGTTCAGCTTCCTCGCCCTGCGCGGACGCTGCTCCGGCTGCAAGACGCCGATCAGCCCGCGCTATCCGCTAATCGAGGCCTTCTGCGGCCTGGTGGCCGGCGCGATTGCCTGGAAATTCGGCGTCAGCCTGCAATACGTGGCGGCACTCGTGCTGTTTTTCTGGCTGGTGCCGCTGACGATGATCGATGCCGACACCACCTACCTGGCCAACTCCAGCACCCTGCCGCTGTTGTGGGCGGGGCTGGCCTTCAACCTGTTCGGCGTGTTTGCCGCCCTGTCCGATGCGGTGCTGGGCGCGATCGTCGGTTATCTGTTTCTCGCCATCCCGGCCTGGACCTACGAAGCGCTCAAACGCACCGGGGAAAACGCCATGGGGCGCGGCGACTTCGTCCTGATGGCGGTGCTGGGAGCCTGGTTCGGCTGGCCCGCCGTCCTGCCGATCGTGCTCCTGTCCTGCTGCACGGGCGTCGCAGTGTCGCTGCCGCTGATGCTCTCCGGCAAGCGCGACCTGCTGTCGAAGATTCCATTTGGCCCCTACATCGCCGGCGCCGGCGTGGTGTACCTTTTTTTCGGCGGCGTTCTCAAGGCCTGGCTCGGCCTGCTGTTGTGAGGTGATGGTGAGCGAGCGCGCCGCACCCTACACCGTCGGGCTGACCGGCGGCATCGGCAGCGGCAAGTCCGCGGTGGGCGCCGAATTCGAAAAGCTGGGCGTGACGGTGATCGACAGCGATGCCATCGCGCATGCCCTCACCGCTCCCGGCGGGGCGGCTATCGAGCCGATCCGCGCCGCTTTCGGCGCATCCTTTATCGGTACCGACGGCGCGATGGACCGCGCGCGCATGCGCGAACACGTGTTCCAGGCGCCTGCGGAGCGCGCCCGGCTGGAAGCCATCCTGCATCCCCTGATCCGTGCCGGGAGCGAGGCCCGGGCGCGGGCCGCGGTGGCGGCTGCCGCTTTGTCCTCCGCCGCGCCCGCCTATGTGATCCTGATGGTTCCCCTGCTGGTCGAGGCGGCGCGGCGCGACCCGCAGTGGCGCGCGCGCTATCGCCGCATCGCGGTGGTCGACTGCAGCGAAACCACCCAGGTGCACCGGGTGATGGCGCGCAACGGCTACACCGAAGAGGCGGTGCGGCGCATCATGGCGGCCCAGGCCAGCCGCGCCGAGCGCCTGGCCGCGGCCGACGACGTCATCGACAACGAGGGCGCGCCCGCGGCGCTGGCCCCGCAGGTGGCGCGCCTGCATCGCGTCTATCTGCAACTGGCTGCCGGTTAGGCCGGACGTGCATCCAGGTCAGGCGCCGGCCACCGGCGCCTGAGGGGATCGGGGGCGGATCATGTTTCCGGCCGCGGGCCTTGACCGCGCGCCCAGAATGAGGTTGTCATTTCCCTGTGCTTGCCGCACAATCCCGCAGTCTATCGGCTCGCGGCCCTCTGGTGATCACCTACGAATATCCTCTTAGTGAACGCATCCGCACGCTTCTGCGGCTAGAGGATTTGTTCGACAAGACCGCCTTTTTCCTCGCGCGCGACAACCCGCTGGACCATCATGCGGCGCTGCTGTCGATCTTCGACGTGATCGACGTCGCCGGCCGCGCCGACCTCAAATCCGACCTGATGCAGGAACTGGAGCGCCAGCGCCAGACCCTGATCGGGCTGCGGCATTCGTCTGAAGTCGCGCAGGACACGCTCGAAGGCGTGCTCAAGGAAATCGAGCAGACCCACGGTGCACTGTCCTCCAATCTGGTCAAGACCGGCCAGCACATGCGCGAAAACGAGTGGCTGATGAGCGTCAAAAGCCGCACCAACATCCCCGGCGGGGCCTGCGAGTTCGACCTGCCTTCCTATCACTTCTGGCTGCACCGGCCGCCGGCGGCACGCCTGGCCGACCTCAATGCCTGGCTCGGGCCGCTGATGCCATTGCGCGACGGCCTGGTGATCATCCTGCGCCTGTTGCGCGAAAGCGGCCGGCCGGCCTCCTTCACCGCCATGCAGGGGCAGTTCCAGCAAATGCTCTCCGGCAAGGTGGCGCAGTTGATCCGTGTGCGCGTGGCCGACGACCAGCCCTTCATTCCCGAAATCAGCGCCAACAAATACGCCCTGATGATCCGCTTCACCGCTCCCGGCCTGGGCGGCTGGTCGGCCAGCAACCGGCCGCGCCAGGCCGAGGCCAACGTGCCGTTCGAGCTGACCTACTGCAACCTGTAAGTCAGGTTCCGGGCCACCCGGCGGCGCAAATATTCCGCGCCGCACCGTGTTTTCCCCTTGTCAGCAGACCCCCTCCCGGGTGTACATTCCCGGCAAAGGCTAGTCTGTGCCCGCGCCGTGATCGGCATGGGGCCGGCGCCCTGTTGAAACCGCCCCAGTACGCACCATCTGATTCATATGCCCAAAACCGTTGCCTGCCCCACCTGCGCCGCCGAGGTCGAATGGGTGCCGAAGAACAAATTCCGGCCCTTTTGCTCGGAGCGCTGCAAGCTCATCGACCTCGGTGCCTGGGCCACCGAGGCCTATCGCGTGCCGGTGAAGGAAGAGCCGGACCCGGGTGAGGGTTCGGCGCCCGGCCAAGCCTAGACCGAGCGCAACGCGGGTCTGCTTTAGTCCCAGGCGCCGCGCAGCATGGCAATGCCATGCGCGCCGTGGCCGAACGCGGTGGCCGCATCGGACGGCTTGAGGCCGCCAAGGGCGAATACCGGCAGCGTGGCGGCGCCGGCAATGCCCGTGAGGCCGTCCCAGGCCAGCGGCGCGGCACCTGGATGGGTGCGCGTGGGCAGCACCGGCCCGAGCACAGCGAAGTCGCAATCCAGGCGTTCGGCCTGGGCCAGTTCTTCGGCATTGTGGATGGAAGCGCCGACCAGGCCGCATTCGGGTTTGCGCGCCAGCTGCATCAGCGCGCGGCTCGGCAGGTGTACGCCGTCGGCGCCTGCTGCCTGCGCCAGCGCAACGTCGCCGTTGACCAATACGCGGGCACCATGTGGACGGCAGCGCGCGACCACCTCACTGCAAAAGGCGCTGAAGTCGGCAGCCGGCATGCCCGGCTCGCGCACCTGCACCAGGCGCAGGCCTTGTGCCAGCGCGGCTTCGAGGCGCTGCAGCATGGCTGCGGCACCGAATTCGGCGGCGTTGGTGATGGCGTAGACGGTCGGCAGGTTCAGGCCGCGCAGCAGCGGGCCATTGGCCGGCAGCATCGGGCCGACGCTTTCCGCACCCGCTGCCTGGAACACGAAACGCTGGTTCTCCAGGCAGCGCGGCTCACCGCGCCAATCGGTGACGCGAAAAAAATGCAGTTCGACGCTGGCATGTTCGTAGACATGGCGCCGCACCATCCAGGGCGTGGCCTGGAGGATCTCGATGTCCAGCTCTTCGCGGATTTCGCGCTTGATCGCCTCAAGATGGGTCTCGCCCGGCTCGACCTTGCCACCGGGAAACTCCCAGTACCCTGCATAGGCCTTGCCGGCGGGACGCTGCGCCAGCAGGTAGTCGCCCCAGGGCGCATCGAAGCGGCGGCGCTCCCCTGCGGCGGGCTGGTAGATCACCGCGGCGACCACCTGGGTCACCGGCATGGGAGCGGCGCTCACGATGCTGGGGTGAGGGCGCGGCTTACTTGCGCGCCTTGGCTTTGGCCGCGGGCTTGCCGGGTTTTCCTGCCGGCATGGCTTTCTTCGCCGTGCTCCGGCTGGTGGGCACCGCGGTCTTGCCCAGCTTGCCGGCGTAGTCGCGCGCGAACTGCCAGGCGACGCGGCCGGAGCGCGAGCCGCGCTCGATGGTCCAGGTCAGCGCGGCGGGGCGGGCAGCCTCGATCTCCGCGGCGCTGCAGCCGCACACCGCCAGCCAGTGGTCGATGATCGCCATGTACTCGTCCTGGTCGAACGGATAGAACGAGAGCCAGACGCCGAAGCGCTCGGACAGGGAGATTTTTTCCTCCGCCGACTCGCCGGGGTGGATTTCCTCGCCGACGTGCTTGTACTCGAGGTTCTCGTGCATGTACTCGGGCAGCAGGTGGCGGCGGTTCGAGGTGGCGTAGATCAGCATGTTGTCGGTGCTGGCGTTCACCGAACCGTCGAGCGCCACCTTGAGCGCCTTGTAGCTGGCATCGCCCTCGTCAAAGGAAAGGTCGTCGCAGAAAATGATGAAGCGCTCCGGGCGCTTTTCGATCAGGTCGGTGATCTCGGCCAGGTCCACCAGCTCGGACTTGTCGACTTCGATCAGGCGCAGTCCTTTGCTCGCGTACTTGTTCAGCATCGCCTTCACCAGCGAAGACTTGCCGGTGCCGCGCGCGCCGGTGAGCAGCACGTTGTTGGCCGGCAGGCCCTCGACGAACTGGCGTGTGTTCTGCTCCATGATCTTGCGCTGGCGCTCCACCCCCTTGAGGTTGGAGAGCTGAATCTGCGACAGGCGCGGAATCGGCTGCAGCCAGCCACGCCCGTTCACCTTGCGCCAGCGATAGGCCACCGCCGCATCCCAGTCGATCGCCTGCGGCGCCGGCGGCAGGATGGCTTCGATGCGGTCGAAAAACTGGTGCGCCCGCGCGATCAGGGACTGAATGTCTTTGTCGTTCATTATTTCGTCTTGGACTTTTCGTTGCAGTTAACTTAAAAAATCATCTGGCTTTGCCAGTGATTTTTTCCGGACGGGCCGGGCAAAAGTAGGGGTGTACTTTTGCCCGATCAACTCCGGTAATCGGCATTGATCGAAACATACTCGTGCGAGAAGTCGCAGGTCCACAGCGTGCGCGCCGCATTGCCGCGGTTGAGCACCACGCGCACGGTGATCTCCGCCTGCTTCATCACGCGCTGGCCGTCTTCTTCCTTGTAAGCCGGATGGCGGCCACCGTCTTTTGCCACCAGTACATCGTCGAGATACAGGTCGATTTTCGTCTGGTCGAGATCGGCGATGCCGGCATAGCCCACCGCCGCGAGAATGCGCCCGAGGTTCGGGTCGGAAGCGAAAAAGGCGGTTTTCACCAGCGGCGAATGGCCGATGGCGTAGCCGACCTTGCGGCATTCCTCGATGTCGCGCCCGCCTTCGACCTTGATGGTGATGAACTTGGTGGCGCCTTCGCCGTCGCGCACGATCGCCTGCGCCAGCTCGATCGCCACTTCGTTTAACGCCGCGGCGAAAGCCTTGCCTTCGGGGGTGAGCAGGCCGGTGACCGCCGGCGCCTGTGACTGGCCCGTGGCCATGATGATGAAGGAGTCGTTGGTCGAGGTGTCGCCGTCGACGGTGATCGAGTTGAAGGAGGCCTCGGCGGCACGAGCGGTGAGCGCATCCAGTACGTGCTGGGAGACCCTGGCATCGGTGGCGATGAAGCCCAGCATGGTCGCCATGTTCGGGCGGATCATGCCGGCGCCCTTGCAGATGCCGGAGAGCGTGACGGTCTGTCCGCCGATTTGCACCTGGCGCGACACCGCCTTGGGCTGGGTGTCGGTGGTCATGATGGCTTGGGCGGCATCGAGCCAGGCATCGGCCTTCAGTGCCGCCGCGGCTTGCGGCAGGCCGGCCAGCAGGCGTTCGATCGGCAACTGCTCCATGATCACGCCGGTGGAAAAGGGCAGCACCTGGTTCGGCGCGATGCCCAATTGCTGCGCCAGTTCGACGCAGGTGGCGCGTGCATTGGCCAGGCCGGTTTCGCCGGTGCCGGCGTTGGCGTTGCCGGTGTTGACCACCAGCGCGCGGATTTCATTTTTCGCGGCGAGATGTTCACGACAGACCGTCACCGGGGCGGCACAAAAGCGGTTTTGCGTGAACACCCCGGCCACTGTGCTGCCGGGGCCCAGGCGCATCACCAGCAAATCCTTGCGGTTGGCTTTGCGGATACCGGCTTGGGCGATGCCGAGTTCCAGGCCGGCGACGGCGAACAGTTCGGCAGCGACGGGAAGCTTCAGATTGACAGGCATGGGCTGGGGCGGTTGAAGAGTCGAAGAATTCGGCCGGGAAAAGCAGACGTGGCGCCCTGGGCGCCACGTCTTCGCTTACTGCCAGCGCTGCATATTAATCAGGCCAGCGCGCCATGGCAATGCTTGTATTTCTTGCCCGAGCCGCAGGGACAAAGCTCGTTGCGCCCGACCTTCTTGCCGAATTGCTTGAACGGCTTCATGGTCGGCGAATCGTCGTCGTCTTCCGGGGCCGCTTCGCCGGCGCTGGCCAGGGCATGCTGCAGGCGCATGCGCGCTTCCAGCGCTTCGGCTTCGCGCCGCGCCTGCTCCTCGACGGCGGCGAATTCTTCCGGCGTTTGCAGGCGCACCGTCAGCAGTTTCTTGGTGACATCGGACTTCACCGTTTCGAGGAACTGGGTGAACAACTCGAAGGCTTCGCGCTTGTATTCCTGCTTCGGGTTCTTTTGCGCGTAGCCGCGCAGGTGGATGCCCTGGCGCAGGTGATCCAGCGCGGCCAGGTGGTCGCGCCAGTGCTGGTCCACCGACTGCAGCATCACGCCGCGTTCGAAGTTGCCCCAGTTCTCACGGCCGGCGGCTTCCACCTTGGCGCCGTAGATCTCGTCGGCGGTCGCCAGCACGCGTTCGCGGATGCCATCGGGGCCGAGGTCGGGTTCGGCCTTGATCCATTCGTGCACCGGCGCATCGACACTCCATTCCTGCTTCAGTGCGCTGACCAGGGCGTCGATATTCCACTGTTCCTCGACCGACTCCGGCGGCACGTAGATGTCGACCGCGGTGCCGAGCACGTCGCGGCGCACGCTGTCGACGGTGTCGGTGATGTCCTCGACGTCAAGCAACTGGTTCCGCTGCTGGTAGACCACCTTGCGCTGGTCGTTGGCGACGTCGTCGTATTCGAGCAGCTGCTTGCGCATGTCGAAGTTGCGCGCTTCCACCTTGCGCTGCGCCGACTCGATCGAGCGGGTGACGATGCCGGCCTCGATAGCTTCGCCGTCCGGCATCTTCAGCTTGTCCATGATCATCTTCACGCGCTCGCCGGCGAAGATGCGCAGCAGCGGGTCTTCCAGCGAGAGGTAGAAGCGCGAGGCGCCGGGGTCGCCCTGGCGCCCGGCGCGGCCGCGCAGCTGGTTGTCGACCCGGCGCGACTCGTGGCGCTCGGTGCCGATGATGTGCAGGCCGCCGGCGGACAGCACCTGGTCGTGCAGCATCTGCCACTCGCTTTTCAGCTTGCCCACGCGCAGGTCTTTTTCGGTCTGCGTCAGGTTCTCTGCCGCCTCGATGATGCCGATGGATTTCTCGATCCCGCCGCCGAGCACGATGTCGGTGCCGCGGCCGGCCATGTTGGTGGCGATGGTGATCATCTTCGGCCGCCCGGCCTGGGCGATGATCTCTGCCTCCTTGGCGTGCTGCTTGGCGTTGAGCACCTGGTGCGGCAGCTTTTCCTTTTCCAGCATGCCGGCCAGCAGTTCGGAGTTTTCGATAGAAGTGGTGCCCACCAGCACCGGCTGGCCGCGGGTGTAGCAATCCTTGATGCCATTGATGATGGCGGTGTATTTCTCGCGCTCGGTGCGGTAGACCTGGTCGAGGCGGTCTTCGCGGATCATGTCGCGGTGGGTCGGGATGATCACGGTTTCCAGGGTGTAGATCTCCTGGAATTCGTAGGCTTCGGTGTCGGCCGTGCCGGTCATGCCGGCCAGCTTGGCGTACATGCGGAAGTAATTCTGGAAGGTGATCGAGGCGAGGGTCTGGTTTTCCGCCTGGATGCTGACGTTCTCCTTCGCTTCCACCGCCTGGTGCAGGCCGTCGGACCAGCGGCGCCCGGTCATCAGGCGGCCGGTGAATTCGTCGACGATGATCACTTCGCCGTCCTGCACCACGTAGTGCTGGTCCTTGTGGAACAGGTAGTGCGCGCGCAGGGCGGCGTACAGGTGGTGCATCAGGCCGATGTTCTGCGCGGCGTACAGGCTGTCGCCTTCGGCGATCATGCCCAGGTGGCCCAGCACTTCCTCCGCGTGGGTGAAGCCCTGCTCGGAGAGGTAGACCTGGTGCGCTTTTTCGTCGACCCAGAAGTCGCCGGGCGGGTCGGGCTGGTCGGTCTTCGGCTCGGACTCCATGCGCGAGAGCAGCGGCGCCACCTCGTTCATCTTGTAATAAAGGTCGGTGTGGTCGTCGGCCTGGCCGGAGATGATCAGCGGTGTGCGCGCCTCGTCGATCAGGATCGAGTCCACTTCGTCGACGATGGCGTAATTCAGCGGCTTCTGGCGGCGGCCGCCGGGCTCATGCTCCAGGTTGTCGCGCAGGTAGTCGAAGCCGAATTCGTTGTTGGTGCCATAGGTGATGTCGCAGGCGTAGGCAGCCTGCTTTTCCTCGGAGGTGGTTTCCGGCAGGTTCAGCCCGGTGGTCAATCCCAGGAAGCTGTACAGCCGGCCCATCCACTCGGAGTCGCGCCGGGCCAGGTAATCGTTCACGGTGACGACGTGGACGCCGCGGCCGGAGAGGGCGTTCAGGTAGACCGGCAGGGTCGCCATCAGCGTCTTGCCCTCGCCGGTGCGCATTTCCGAAATCTTGCCCTGGTGCAGGGCGATGCCGGCGGCGAGCTGGACATCGAAATGGCGCATGCCGAGCGCACGGCTGCTGCCTTCGCGTGCCACCGCGAAGGCCTCGGGCAGCAGGTCGTCGAGAGTCTCCCCCTTCGCCAGGCGTTCCTTGAACTCCGCGGTTTTCGCTTTCAGCTCATCGTCGGAGAGCTTTTTCAGACCTTCTTCAAGAGCATTGATCTGATCGACCATCTTGAAGTAAATCTTGAGCAGCCGGTCGTTGCGGCTGCCGAATATCTTTTTGAGTATGCCCTGGACCATGGATGGGGGCTCTGAAGAGTCTGAGAGCTTAGTAGGTGGAGGTTATGAGGAGCGAATCAAACCCCATAGACCGGAAACTTGAGAAAAAGTGGCGTCCGGCGGCAAAGACTACGCAAAAAACCGCCATGCGGACGTCCACCAGTCAATCAGCCGGAAGTTCCTCAGGCAGGCGGCGCGTGGGAAGCCCGCAAAGAGGGCGGATTTTAGCATGCGAGATGGCCGCGGCCATGGCAGGCGCCGGACGGCAGGGCGCCGGGGGCGGACGGTCGGGCAGACCCGGCCGGCGCCGTCAAATGGCGCGGCGCGGCGCCCCTGCGGCTTTACGGGATGATGCGCGCATCCGGCTTGAGCACCGAACTGCGCAGGATAGGCGTGGTGGCTGCCGTCGCCGGGAGGACGGCCGCGGAGCCTGCCGTCGCGCTGACTGCGGCTGCGGCGGGGCCGACGTTTTGCGCCACCATGTTGGGGGGCGGGGGTAGTTGATCGGCCGATTGCAGGAAACGCACCGGGTTTTGCGCCACGCCCTGGAAACGCACCTCGAAATGCAGGTGCGGGCCGGTGGCCCGGCCGGTTGAGCCTACTTCGGCGATCTTTTGTCCGCGCTTGACGATGTCGCCGGCCTTGACGAACATCGCCTGGGTATGGGCATAGCGGGTGACAATGTCGTTGCCGTGGTCAATCTCGATCATGTTGCCGAAATCGTGGTGCCACTCGGCTGCGATGACGACTCCATAAGCAGCGGCGACGATCGGGGTGCCGGGCTGGGCAATGAAGTCGATGCCTTCATGCTGGGCCGACTGCCCGGTGAAGGGGTCGATGCGCCGGCCGAAGCCCGAGGAGTTGTAGGTGGCGTTTACCGGCAGCACCGTCGGCAGGCGCTTGGATGCCAGACGGCTGTTGAACAACTCCGATTCCATGATGCTGAAAAAATCGCTGCGGCTGTCCACGCCGTGGGCTACCTGGTCCAGTTCGCGTGAAAAGTCGGTCATCGACAGGCTGCTCGCCTGGGTCGGCTCGGCGCCGCCGCGTCCCGGCTTCTTGTCCATGCTGAACTCTGCGGGCTTGATCCCGGCCATGCCGGAAACGCGCTCGCCCAGGGCGTCCAGGCGGATCAACTGCGCCTGCATCTCGCCCAGCTTGACGGCCATCGAGTTGAGGTTCTGGCGCAGGAATTCGTCGCTCTTTTTTGCGTCGTCGGCGCGGGCCGCGGCCACCAATTGCTGCAGCACCGGCAATTTCAGGTCGGCGGCATAGCGGAAGCTGACGTAATAGAGCAGGACGGCGCCCGCCACCATGGCGGCCAGGCCGAGCGTGGTGGCAATGGCCAGATGCCGCGCCGTAATCGTCACCGACCGCGGGGTTGCCAGCCGGTGCGCAAACACAATAACATGCATAAAACCCCCTCCGAAGCCGGCCCCCCTCAGGGCCGTCGTCCCCATCCCGACCGCATGAAACACGATCCCAACGCCAACCTTGCCGGCGCTTTTGTGCCCCGCCATACCGCGCTCAGGCCTTTGGCCGAGCGCGCCACGGAACTGATCGAACTGCGGCGCCTTTACCGGGACAATCTGCCGCCGGGTCTCGCGCAAGCCAGCCAAGTGGCCAATTTCCGCGAAGGGGTGGTGATCATCGTGGCCGACAACAGCGCCGCCGCTGCCAAACTAAAGCAACTGACTTCGCGCCTGACTGCCATATTCCAGCAAAAGGGCTGGCAGGTTAACGCAATCAAGGTGCAAGTACAAGCAAGAGCCTGAGGGTTTTAACCTTCTTTAAAACCCGGGGTTTACCATGCAACGGGCGTGCCACAAAGGGGTGCATGGCACTCGCGCAAGGGCATAATAGTGTTTACTCACTACCAGTCTTGTGGCTTGCGGGACTAAAGTACTGCAAGCCGCTCAAGGATTTCCACGCCGAAGAAGACCAGCGCCGCTGCGACCCCGAGGATAAAGGTGCGCCGCGCAACCAGCCAGAAAACCGGTTTGCGGGTGACCAAATAGAGTGCAGCCGAGACGCATACCGTCAGGCCCATGAGGAGGATCAGCCAGCGCGCGATCAGCATGGCTGGCCCGTCGCGCGCCTTCCGGGCAGGAGGCCGCCTACCAGGCTGCCGCCGCGCCGCCCACCACCACCGGCGGCCGGGCGAACAGGGGGGCCGCCTCGGCGTTGTCGAAACTCACGTATTCCCAGGCTTCCTGCCGCGCCAGCAGGGCGCGCAGCAGCTTGTTGTTCAGCGCGTGGCCGGATTTGAGCGCCGAGTAGGCGCCGATGATCGGCTGGCCCAATATATATAGATCGCCGACGGCGTCCAGGATCTTGTGTTTGACGAACTCGTCGTCGTAGCGCAGGCCGTCGCTGTTGAGCACCCGGTATTCGTCCATCACGATGGCGTTGTCCAGGCTGCCGCCCAGGGCCAGGCCGCGCGAGCGCAGGGTTTCGACGTCCTGCATGAAGCCGAAGGTGCGCGCACGCGCCACTTCGCGGGTATACGGGGTTTCGGCGAAATCGACGCTGGCGGACTGGCCGGTCTTGTCCACCGCAGGGTGGTTGAAATCGATGCCGAAGGTCAGCTTGAAGCCGTCGAAAGGCTCCAGCCGCGCCCACTTCAAACTGTCGCCTTCGCCCTCGCGCACTTCCACCGCTGATTTGATACGCACGAAACGCTTGGCCGCTTCCTGCTCCTGCAGGCCGACCGACTGGATCAGGAACACAAAAGGGGCGGCGCTGCCGTCGAGGATCGGAATTTCCGCCGCCGAGACGTCGACGTAGGCGTTGTCCACGCCCAGGCCGGAGAGCGCCGACATCAGGTGCTCGATGGTCGACACCCGCACCTCACCCAGGCGCGGGTTGTCGGCGATCAGGCAGGACGACATGCGGGTGTCGCGCACCGCCTCCGGGGTGGCCGGAATCGCCACCCGCTCCTCCAGGTCGGTGCGGCAGAACACCACGCCGGTGTTGGGCGCCGCCGGGCGCAGGGTCAGCGTGACCTTGGCGCCGGTATGCAGGCCGACGCCGGTGGCGCTGACAGGTTGTTTCAAGGTGCGTTGCTTGAGCATCAATCTTGGATAAAGCTTGTTTTGAGTGATGGCTTGACCGTATCGGCCGGCCGCCTTCTATTCGTATTGTGATTCGAATGACCAGCGCGCCTGTGGAATGGTTTCCCGCCCACGCACTGATTTACAAAAAACAGGCCATTTTACCCCGCATGGCCAAGCCAGGGCATAAATGCTTCCTATGGGTGTGAAAGGCGATATTTATTGCGCTCTTGGCGCCGCGGGCGTCAAAGCGTGAAAAAGCGCACGGGGAATCTGCACCCAACCCTCGAAAAAGTCACCGCGGCAGCCCGGGGCCCACGACCGGAGTGACATATTTCCTTGCGGGCCGGCGGTGGCGCGGTATGATTCCCGTAGCGCCAGAGCCAACCCAGACCGGACACCGTCAGCCCAGCCCGAGGAGCCGCCAACATGAGCACCATCACTCAGCCCTTCCCCTTCACCACCGGCGAAAGCCACATCGAGCGCAAGCACCCGCACATCGCAGAGCGCCTGCGCATGCTCTGGGGCTTTCCCGAAGGCGGGCGCTACCTGTCCAAACTGATCGTCGACGCACGCGGCGGGCGCGCCGGCTTTTCCACCGAAGTGATGTCCGAACTGTTGACCCTGGCCACCCTCACCGCCGACATCCACGCACCCTTGCAAAAGAGCATTCCCTACAAGGCCGGCGCGCGTGTGGGCGAGCGCATGCGCAAGCAGCACGATCCGACCCTGCAGCCGCTTTCCTTCCGGCTGGACGACAAGAAAAAGCCCAAGACGCAGGCTTGAGGCCGCGGCGGGCGAAAGCCCCTTCGATGACACCAAGCACAACGCCCCTTTCGGGGCGTTTGTGTTTTCAACCTGCGCGCGCAGCCGCGGCCGCGCGCGGCGCAAGGGCTTTACGCCTGCTTGAGCATGGTGGCGCCGTCGCTGACCTCGAACTTGCCCGGGGCTTCGCGGTTGAGCTGCTTGACCACACCGTCTTCCACCAGCATCGAGTAGCGGTCCGAACGCACGCCCATGCCGCGCGCGGTCAGGTCGAGCGTCAGGCCCAGCGCGGTGCTGTAGGCGCCACTGCCGTCGGCCATCATGCGCACCTTGCCGGCGGTGTGCTGGTCGCGGCCCCAGGCGCCCATGACGAAGGCGTCATTGACCGAGATGCACCAGATTTCATCCACGCCCTTGGCCTTCAGGGCGTCGTAGTTCGACAGATAGCTCGGCACATGCTTGGCCGAGCAGGTCGGGGTGAAGGCGCCGGGCAGGCCGAAGATCGCGATCTTCTTACCTTTGACCAGGTCTTCGACCTTGAAGGTGTTCGGGCCGATGGAACAGCCGTTGCCTTCGACTTCGATGAATTCGTTCAGCGTGCCCTCGGGCAGCTTGTCGCCAACTTTGATGGTCATGCCTGATGCTCCTGTCATGGGGGAAGGGAAGCTTGATGCCTCCCTGTCCCGTCGGGGGTGGGAATTCTCGGAATTGTTCAGTATGGCGCGGGCATATACGCATGTGCCCACGGCGTCAGATTGTAGCGCGGCTGGCCAATTGTGGATAAGATGCACTGGAGGCTAAGCAACATGAGCGCGCAATAAAAACCGCGACAAAAGCGGCGGGCGCATCGGCAACACGGCAGGCGGGCATTGGAGAAACCGTGGCGATCATTGCGATGGACCGGGAAATGGGCAGCGGCGGCAAGGACGTCGCCGCCGGCGTGGCGAAGGCGCTCGACGCCGCGCTGATTCTCTACGAAATCATCGATCACCTGGCCGACCGCATGCGCGTGCGCAAAAGCCATGTGGTGCGCCTGCTGGAAGACGGCGAAGACCTCAATCACACCCTCACCCCCGACGACATCTTGCCGGCCATCCTGTCGCCCCTGGAAGTGCTGGAGCTCGCTTCCCTGCCGGAGTCGGTGGTGCTGCGCGGCTGGGGCGCCACCGCGCTGTTGCGCAACGTCGGCCATGTGATCCGCGTGCGCGTTACCGCGCCGCACGCCACCCGCGTCGCCAACCTGAAGGCACGGGTGAAGAACCCCGATACCGCGAAAATCGAGCAGGAGATCGTCTATTCCGACGAGGCCCACGGCGCCATCATGCGCCGCCACTTCGGCGTCGAATCCAACGACCCCGAGCTCTACCATCTGGTACTCGACACCGCCGTCACGCCGGTGCAAGACTGCGTCAAGCTGATCCTCGCGCTGGCGCAGGACCCGAAGTTCGCCGAGACCGACCTCTCGCGCATGCGCCTGACCAGCCTGATGACCGAGTCGCACGTAAAAGCCCTGCTCAAGCTGCATCCGCCGACGCGCAACCTGGCCATCGGCATCGCCGCCGAAGGCAGCGAAGTCACCCTCTCCGGGGCGGTGCCGACCAGCGAAATCCGCGAGCGCTGCGAACTGGTTGCCTGGCGCGTGCCCGGCATGACCCAGGTGCGCAACCAGCTCGAAATCAGCGGCTAGGCGGCCGGCGCGCCGCCCTCGCGCGGCGTCATTTCAGGATCGCCGCAGGGACGATTCGAAGCGCGCAATTGG
>DATAZV010000322.1:0-2600 GCA_036271855.1 Burkholderiales bacterium | reverse complement strand
TTACACCGTTGCCGGGCGCGACCTGGAGCGCGAACTGGTACCGATGATGCTGAGCGAAAACGTCGGCCTGATGGTCTGGAGCCCGCTGGCCGGCGGCATGCTCTCCGGCAAATACGGCCGCGACCGCAAGGGCGAGGCCGGCAGCCGGCGCACCACCTTCGATTTCCCCCCGGTAAACGTGGAGCGCGCCTACGACTGCATCGACGCAATGCGCCGTATCGCCGATGCGCGCAAGGTTTCGGTGGCGCAAATCGCGCTGGCCTGGTTGCTGCACCAGCCGGTGGTGAGCACGGTGATCGTCGGCGCCAAGCGGGTCGACCAGCTCGACGACAACATCGCCGCCACCGGCGTCAAGCTGACCGGCGAAGAACTGGCGGCATTAGATGAAGTGAGCAAGCTGCCGCCCGAGTACCCGGGCTGGATGTTCCAGCGCCAGGGCGAAAACCGGCGCAAGCAACTGGCTGACTCGGCCGGGCGCTAGGGTTCAAGCCAAAGGCAGGAACACGTCGGTCACCGCTTCGTGTTCCTGCACCTCGGGAAAGAATTTGACGCGCCGCAGGTAAGCAGGAAAGTCACGCAATTTCTCGCCGCTTTGCGGCAGCCATTCGAGGTAAAGGTAGCGCACCGCGTCGGCCAGGGTATGGTCCGAGCCGATGTGGCGCAGTTTGGCGCAGCGGCCGCCGGGAATCACCTTGGCGACGATGCCGTGCGTATTGCCGCTGAGGTCGCGGCTGGTGGAAACGCAAAGGTCGAAGCGGAAATTGGCCGGCCGGGTGAGTTCGGGGTCGTCGTAGAGGATGTTGTAGGTGGCGTTTTTCGCCGGCGGCAGGCGGGCCTGTTTGCGCCAGGCGATGAGTTTGCCGATCGAGTCGCCGATCAGGCGCGGGTCGCCGCGGTGCTCTAGAACAGCGACGGGGATGTCTTTGCTCACGACGATGCTCACATCCGCGGGCTGGTAGGCAAGGCCCATGGCTTGCTCCTTCAATCAAATCGTTTGCCGGGCCGGTAGCGCCGGTTCAGGCGTCGCGTTTCCTGCGCGCCAGCATGATGATGCCCAGCACCGCCAGCACCATCAGGCCGGCCGGCACCACGAACACGCCGATCCAGAAAAACGCGATCAAAAAGGCGACAGTACTGAACAGGCCCCCCATTTCGCAATGCTCGATGTGCTCCATGCCGGAACAGCCGGCGATGTTCGACAGCAACAGGCCTGCCAGGGCGAGGACGACGGGCAGCAGGGTCAGCGCCAGCACGATGCGAAAGGCTGTTTTCATCGGTGACAGCGGTCCGTCGAAATGGGTTGCCGGGGATGCTACACCAGCCGGGCGCCAGCCCGCCGTACCGGGTGTTTGATTGCATCCGTTTGGCCCGGATATCCGTTATGTATTTATACATATAACGATTTTCAGGCATAAGTTGGACAATAGGGGTGTTCGGGTGTTAGACCCCCCGTGTCCCCGCCCCCGCGGCTTTTGCCGAGCGGGCATTTTCGAAAGGACCTGACATGCAAAGACGGCTATTCATCCTGGGCGGCAGCGCCGCCGCGATCATGTACGGTGTGTTGCGCCTGGGCGACGGCCGCAGCGGCACCGCGCGCGCGGCCGAAACCTTTCCGGTCACCCATACCGAGGCGGAGTGGCGCAAGCTGCTGACCCCGGTGCAATTCGACATCCTGCGCCAGGCCGGCACCGAGCGCCCCTACAGCAGCCCGCTGAACGACGAGCATCGCGCCGGTACCTTTTTTTGCCAGGGCTGCAAGCTGGAGTTGTATTCCTCCAGCACCAAGTTCGACAGCCACACCGGCTGGCCGAGCTTCTGGCAGCCGCTGGACAAAGCGGTGGCCAAGGAGCGCGACACCACCTTCGGCATGGTGCGCGACGCGGTGCACTGCACCCGCTGCGGCGGCCACCTGGGGCACGTGTTCGACGACGGCCCCAAGCCCACCGGCCTGCGCTATTGCATGAACGGCGTGGCGATGGGGTTCACGCCGAAGGCCTGAGGCTGGCGGAATAAAAAAAGCGCGGCTTCGGACCGCGCTTTTTGTTTGTTGCTTACGCGAGCTGCTACTTCGGCTCGGGCATCGCTTCGTCGATGCCGCGCTTCACATCCACCATGTAATCGGAGAGTTCCGCCGCCTTGTAGCCGGGGCGTTGCTGCACGCGGGCCCACCAGTCTTTCGTGAGGGGCAGCAGCTTGCCGGGGCGCTCTTCCTCGAAGCGGTAGACGTAGGGCGTGACGTTGATGTCGGCCAGGGTGTAGCGCTCGCCGAACAGCCAGGGGCCGCCGCTTTTTTTCAGATAGGCCTCGATCTGATGCGTCATGTCTTCGAGGACGTTCAGCGCGGTTTCGATCTCCTCGGGCTTGAAGGGGTTGCGCGCCATGCGCAGCCAGAGATCGCGCCGCTCTTTCGACGGAATCGCGTCGAGGTGTTCCTGCAGTTCCTTGTCCGACCATTTTTTGGCGATCGGCTCCATCGACTTGCTCCAGTTCGGCTTTTGCACCGCCGGCAGGCAGACATCGTCGACGTACTTGGACCAGCGCCGCACTTCGTGGCGGTCGATCGGGTCCGCCGGCATCAGCGGCGGGTTGGGAAAGGCCTC
>DATAZV010000321.1:0-4508 GCA_036271855.1 Burkholderiales bacterium | reverse complement strand
TTTAGCTGCGCGCAGCGAAAAAAAGCCCGGCGCAGCCCGGGCTTTTTTCGTAGCCTTTCCATCTTGAAAATCATCTGGCTCCGCCAGTGATTTTCAAGCAAGCTAGTCCCGAAAAAAGTAGGGTTGTACTTTTTTCGGAATGCTAGGAGAGCATGTCAGCCCATATGTTGCGCGCCCAGGCGAAGGCGTACTTGCCTTCGAGCTCGCTGGCGGCTGCTGATGTACCACCGGAGCCGGGCACCGCCTTCATGGTCTTTTCCGCCGCGTTGTAGGCATGCGTGCTGGTGACGTGGATCACCCGTTTGTCGTCGACGAAGGAGTAGCAGGTATTGCTCATCATCGGGGTGGGATTGGGCACGCGGCCGTTCATCAGCTCGATGATCGCCGCCGCCGCCGTCTTGGCGTGCTGGTTCGCCATGTGGCCGGACTTGGGCATCACCGAGGCCGGAAAGGCAGCGTCGCCGAGGACGTGAATACCGGGGCGAGCCAGAGACTCCAGCGTCAGCCAGTCGACCTGGCACCAGCGCTGGTTGACGTTGATCACGCCCGCCTTCCCGGCAATGGCGCCGGCGCGCTGCGGCGGAATGACATTGAGCACGTCTGCCTGCTGCTTGTCGCCCAGGTCAGTGATGGCGGTACGGCTGGCAACATCGACCTCCTTCACCTCGCTGTTCGGGCGATACTCGATCATGCCCTTGTAGGGCCCGCTCCAGGCGGCCTGGAACAGCGCCTTCTCGGCCTGGATTTCCTCGTTCGCATCCAGCACGATGATCTTGGATTTCGGCTTGCGGTTCTGGAAATACCAGGCCACCTGGCAGACCCGCTCATAGGGCGCAGGCGAACAGCGGTAAGGCGCCAGCGGGATGGTGATGGTGTAGATACCGCCGTCCTTCATCTCTTCCAGCTGCCGGCGCAGCAGCACCGTCTGCGGCCCGGCGTGCCAGGCATGCGGCACGCGCTCGAAGGCGCCGGGGACGTCCAGGCCGGCGACTTCACCGGGGGTGAAATCGATGCCGGGCGAGAGCACCAGGCGGTCGTAGGGCAGGGTCTGCCCGGAACGCAGGGTCACGGTCTTTTTCTCCGCGTCGACGTCTACCGCCTCGCCGCGAATCACCTGCACGCCCAGGCGGGTGAGGCCCTGGTAGCCGACCGTGATGTCTTCGATGCGCTTGGAGCCGCCGACCACCAGCGCCGACAGCGGGCAGGAGACGAAGGCCGGCTCGCGCTCGACCAGCGTCACCTCGATCTTGCCCTCCGACCACAGGCGCAGGTAACGCGCCGCGGTGGCGCCGCCGTAGCCGCCACCCACCACCACGACCCTGCCGAAACTTTGCGCGCGCGCCGGCCCCACGCGCCCCGCCGCTGCCAGCACGCCGGTCGCGCCGGCTGCCTGGAGAAAACCGCGGCGCGACTTCATGGCGCCCCCTTCACGGGTTTCTGGCGCGAGAAATAGTCCGCGATCAGCGCCATCTGCTCATCCGTATAGCCCTTGACCAGTTGCGGCATCAGCGTGCCCCGCTCGCCGCTGCGCGCGCCCGAGCGGAACTCGCCGATGCTGCGCATGATGTCCGCCTGCGGCCGACCCGCCAGCGGCGCCATGCCGGGCTGCGCGTTGCCATTGGTGCCGTGACAACTGAAGCATGCCGCCGCCAGGTTGCGCGCGAGATTGGCGTCCTGCGCCTGCGCAGCATTCGCGTCCAGGCAAAGGGCCAGCACGATGGCAAACAAACGCATGCGGTCTCCTCGTTATCGATATGGAAGCCGAATGTACTCCAAGGCCATGCGCTTTGGAACCACACGGGAGCCATACCGGTGCGCCGCCCATAAAAAAAGCCGCTCCGCTTTTACAACGGCGGCAACAAAAAAGCCGCTTCGCGTTACGACGGGCGGCAACAAAAAAGCCGCCCGGGGGCGGCTTTTTTATCCAGCGATTGCTTACAGGACTTCGACAGGCTCGTCGGCGGGCTTGCCGTCGGACTTGGGCTCTTCGCCTTCATGCACGGTGAGCTTCACCTTGGCGTCTTCGCCCTCGCCTTCGAGGTCGACCGTGACCTTGCCGCCGGTTACCAGCTTGCCGAACAGCAACTCGTCGGCCAGCGCCTTGCGGATGGTGTCCTGGATCAGGCGCGCCATCGGGCGCGCGCCCATCAGCGGGTCGAAGCCCTTCTTCGCCAGGTACTTGCGCAGCGGGTCGGTGAAAATCGCCTCGACCTTTTTCTCGTGCAGCTGTTGCTCGAGCTGCATCAGGAACTTGTCGACCACGCGCAGGATCACTTCCTCGTCCAGCGCGCGGAAGGAGACGATCGCGTCCAGCCGGTTGCGGAACTCCGGCGTGAACATGCGCTTGATGTCGCCCATCTCGTCGCCGGCCTGCTTGGAGTTGGTGAAGCCGATCACCGTCTTTTGCAGCGACTCGGCGCCCGCGTTGGTGGTCATGACGATGATCACATTGCGGAAGTCCGCCTTGCGGCCGTTGTTGTCGGTCAGCGTGCCGTGGTCCATCACCTGCAGCAGGATGTTGAAAATGTCCGGGTGGGCTTTTTCAATCTCGTCCAGCAGCAGCACGGCATGCGGCTTTTTGGAAATCGCTTCGGTCAGCAAACCACCCTGGTCGAAACCGACGTAGCCCGGAGGCGCGCCGATCAGGCGGGAGACCGCATGGCGCTCCATGTATTCCGACATGTCGAAGCGGATCAGCTCGATGCCCATCGTATACGCCAGCTGGCGCGCCACTTCAGTCTTGCCGACGCCAGTGGGGCCGGAGAACAGGAAGGAGCCGATCGGCTTGGCCGGGTTGCCCAGGCCGGAGCGCGCCATCTTGATGGCGGCAGCCAGCGCGTCGATCGCCTTGTCCTGGCCGAACACTACGTTTTTCAGGTCGCGGTCGAGCGTTTGCAGCTTGGAGCGATCGTCGGTGGAGACATTGTGCGGGGGAATCCGCGCGATCTTCGCGATGATTTCCTCGATGTCGGTCTTGCCGATCACCTTCTTCTGCTTGGACTTGGGCAGGATGCGCTGCGCCGCACCGGCTTCGTCGATCACGTCGATCGCCTTGTCGGGCAGTTGACGGTCGTTGATGTAGCGCGCGGCCAGCTCGGCGGCGGTGGTGATCGCCGCGGCCGAGTACTTGATGCCGTGGTGCTCTTCGAAGCGCGACTTCAGGCCGCGCAGGATCTGCACGGTCTCGTCCACCGAAGGCTCGTTGACATCGATTTTCTGGAAGCGGCGCGACAGCGCGTGGTCTTTTTCGAACACGCCGCGATATTCCGTGTAGGTGGTCGCACCGATGCACTTGAGCTGGCCGGAAGACAGCGCCGGCTTCAGGAGGTTGGAGGCGTCCAGCGTCCCGCCGGAAGCGGCGCCGGCGCCGATCAGGGTGTGGATTTCGTCGATGAACAAAATCGCGTTGGGGTTGCCGAGCAGCTTTTTCAGCACGCCCTTCAGGCGTTGCTCGAAGTCGCCGCGATACTTGGTGCCGGCCAACAGCGCGCCCATATCGAGCGAGTACACCACCGACTCCTTGAGCACCTCCGGCACTTCGCCGTCGACGATGCGCTTGGCCAGGCCTTCGGCGATCGCCGTCTTGCCGACGCCGGCTTCGCCCACCAGCAGCGGGTTGTTCTTGCGGCGGCGGCACAGGGTCTGGATCACGCGCTCAAGTTCGAGCTCGCGGCCGATCAGCGGGTCGATCTTGCCCTCGGCAGCCGCCTTGTTCAGGTTCTGCGTGTAGTTTTCCAGCGGGCTGTTCTTGGCATCGCCGCCTTCTTCACCGCCCTCTTCCTTCTCGTTGGCGGTGGGGCCGTTCTTTTCCTTTTCCGGCGGCTGCTTGGTGATGCCGTGGGAGATGTAATTGACCACGTCCAGGCGGGTGATGCCCTGTTGGTGCAGGTAGTACACCGCGTGCGAGTCCTTCTCGCCGAAGATCGCCACCAGCACGTTGGCGCCGGTCACTTCCTTCTTGCCGTTGGAGGACGACTGCACGTGCATGATGGCGCGCTGGATCACGCGCTGGAAACCCAGCGTGGGCTGGGTGTCGACATCGTCGCTGCCGGCCACCGTGGGGGTGTGCTCGGTGATGAACTGCGTGAGGTTCTTGCGCAGGTCATCGATATTCGCACCTACTGCGCGCAATACGTCGGCGGCGGTGGGATTGTCGAGGAGCGCCAGCAGCAGATGCTCGACGGTGATGAACTCATGCCGTTTCTGCCGCGCCTCCACAAATGCCATATGCAGGCTTACTTCCAACTCTTGCGCAATCATCTTTCGCCTCTATCACCGGATACCCGGCGCGTAATACCACTCTACACAAAAAAACCGCTTGTGGCGAATCTACGCCTAAAAAAATTCGTTAATTCCCGTCACGGCACCGGGTCAAATGGTGACGGTCACTCTGTCTCGTCCATCGTGCATTGCAGGGGATGCTGGTGCGCCCGCGCGTGCTGGGTCACCAGATCCACCTTGGTACCGGCGACGTCCTTGGGGTAGATGCCGCATACCCCCATGCCCTC
>DATAZV010000320.1:0-1954 GCA_036271855.1 Burkholderiales bacterium | reverse complement strand
CGACGAACATCATGCCGCGCTGCATCACCACCGGCATGGCCGGGGCCTGCATGTTGGTGGCGTAGCCGGAGACGATCACGTCGACCTTGTCCACGTCCAGCAGCTTGGTGTAGATGCCGGGCACCGTCGAAGGGTTGCTCTGGTCGTCGTAATACACCAGCTCCACCGGCCGGCCCAAGAGGCCGCCCTTGGCGTTGACTTCCTTTTGCCACATCTGCATCGACAGCAGCGCCGCCTTGCCGTTGATGGCGATGCCGCCGGTGAGCGCCATGCCGAAGCCTATCCTGATCGGCTTGGCCTGCGCGAAGGCGCGCGGTACGGAAGAAGCGGCCAGCGCGGCCCCGAAGGCCTTGATGACGTGACGACGGGTTTCTTGCACGATGTTTGTCTCCTGTTGATTTATTGATGCCCGGTGCTGCGACGCCCGCGGCTTGAGCCATTCGCTTCACGCCCCAGGTTACCCCCCGCGCCGGGCCGGCTTGTACGCACAACTCCTGTGCAGGCCCGCCCCGCGCGCGCAGCGCGAGCGCAAGACTAGAACAAAACGCAAATGCTGACAACTGCTAACGCGCATAAGGGCGGCGCCGCGCCAGGCGCGCGCCCGCGACACGCGCCACTGCCCGCCTCCCTCTTATGCGCCACCGCGCCTCGTTCGTGCTTCGCAGCCCGCCGCCGCTCCGCTAGAATCGCTCCAGTCCCTTGCGATCCCGCACCGCCATGATCAAAGCGCACTTTGATGAATTCGCCGGCTACAGCATCTGGGCCAACGGCCGCCTCTACGCCGCCGCCGCCCAGCTCTCCGACGCCAACTACCGCCGCGACGGCGGCGCCTATTTCAAGTCGGTGCACGGCACGCTGAACCACCTGCTGGTCACCGACCGCGTCTGGTTCTCGCGCTGCGCCGGCATGGCCGCCATCCAGGGCCCGCTGCCCGTCACCCTGGACGCCATCCTGCACGAAGACCTGCCCGGCCTGCGCGCCGCCCGCGAACGCGAAGACGCCGCCATCCTCGCCTACGTACGCGGCCTGGACCAAGCCGCCTACGGCGGCCTCATCTCCTACCGCCGCGTCTCCACCCCCGACGCACAAACCCAGCCCCTGGTGCAGGCGCTCGCCCACTGGTTCAACCACCAGACCCACCACCGCGGGCAAGCGCATGCGCTGCTCACCCGCTGGGGCGGGATGGCGGCGGGGCCGGAGCTGGACTTGCTGTTTTATCAAAGGCTGGTGAAGGCGGGGAAGGCGGTTTAAAATCCGCCTGCCATGCGCAAAATCATCACCAGCCCTTACGACGTCGTCGACTACCTGCGCGACGAAGAAGACATCGCCGCCTATCTCGAAGCCGCGCTTGAAGACAGCGACGCCGAGCTGATCGCGCATGTGCAAAAAGAAATCATCCGCGCGCGCGAGCATCTGCGTCAGCGGGCAAGCTGACAGCGAAGCCCAGCGCTGCGCAAGGCACGCAGCGAAAAGTCGGGGTCGGATCACTTTTTTCGCTGTTTGAAAAAAGTGCTCTGACCGCCGATTTTCGAGTACGGAGTGATGAACGATGCGAGGTGGTCGTCGTTCTGTTTTGATTCGAAGCGCGCTCTCAGCGTCACTCTGCACACCGGAAATCGGCGGTCAAGGGTTACGCAACTGCGCTTTTTCGGTGAGGCTGAAAAAGTGATCCGACCCCGATTTCCTGCCCGACCCCGATTTGAAGCGGCGTCGGACCACACCCTTCCCTACCCCTTCGCCCCCTCCTGCAACAACGCCGCCAGCCGCGTGAAATCCGCCGGCTTGACCAGGTGCGCATCGAACCCCGCCTCCTGCGCGCGCTTCTGGTCTTCGGGCAGGCCGTAGCCGGTCAGCGCGATGAGCAGAATCGGTTTGCCGTTTTGCGCGCGATAGCCGATGGTGCGGATGTCGCGCGCGACCTGGTAGCCGTCCATCCCGGGCAGGCCGACGTCGA
>DATAZV010000319.1:0-5149 GCA_036271855.1 Burkholderiales bacterium | reverse complement strand
CGCTCTTGTTGATAAGGATCGACGGGTAGACGCGCTTTTCGGCCATGCGGCGATCCAGGTGGATTTCCATGTTGCCGGTACCCTTGAACTCTTCGTAGATCACGTCGTCCATCCGGCTGCCGGTGTCGATCAGCGCGGTGGCGATGATGGTCAGCGAGCCGCCCTCTTCGACGTTGCGCGCGGCGCCGAAAAAGCGCTTCGGCTTTTGCAGCGCGGCCGCGTCCACGCCGCCGGTGAGGATCTTGCCGGAAGCCGGCTGCACCGTGTTGTAGGCGCGCGCCAGGCGGGTGATCGAGTCGAGCAGGATCACCACGTCCTTCTTGTGCTCGACCAGGCGCTTGGCCTTTTCGATCACCATGTCGGCCACCTGCACGTGACGCACGGCGGGCTCGTCGAAGGTCGAAGCCACCACTTCGCCGCGCACCGTGCGCTGCATGTCGGTCACTTCTTCCGGGCGCTCGTCGATCAGCAGCACGATCATCTCGACGTCCGGGTGGTTCGAGGTGATGGCATGCGCGATGTGCTGCAGCATCACCGTCTTGCCGCTCTTGGGCGAAGCCACCAGCAAACCGCGCTGGCCCTTGCCGATCGGCGCCACGATGTCGATGATGCGGCCAGTGATGTTCTCCTCGGCCTTGATGTCGCGTTCCAGGCACATCTGCTTGTCCGGAAATAGCGGCGTCAGGTTTTCAAACAGGATTTTGTTCTTGGTGTTCTCCGGCAGGTCGCCGTTGACCTTGTCGACCTTGACCAGCGCGAAATAGCGCTCGCCGTCCTTCGGCGTGCGGATCTCGCCTTCGATCGTGTCCCCGGTATGCAGATTGAAGCGGCGGATCTGCGAGGGGCTGATGTAGATGTCGTCGGTTCCCGCCAGGTAGGAGGTATCCGGCGAGCGCAGGAAACCGAAACCATCGGGCAGCACTTCCAGCACACCGTCGCCGAAAATCGCTTCGCCGCGCTTGGCTTTTGCCTTCAGCACGGCGAACATCAGCTCGTGCTTGCGCATCCGGTTGGCGTTGTCGATTTCCAGTTCGACGGCCATCTCGACGAGTTGGGCGATGTGGAAGTTTTTGAGTTCGGAAAAGTGCATGAATGGGGCAGGGAAGGGGGCGCGGAAGATGCGCGGAGGAACCGCCGCTCAGGCAGTAGCGGGCTTGAGGGGGCTCAGGGGAACGGCAAAAAGATGTGGGTAGACTGCGGCCAGTGAAACTGAAATAAAGGTGTGCCTAAGGGGGTGACGCAAGGAAGTACAAGGGGACTAAAGGGAGGTACTGCATGCCGGCTGCGGCCTTTCTCAAGGCGCGTGCGGCTGGGAATGAAGCGCAGGTTAAGCCCGCAGAGGGTCCCTGTCAATCAGCCACAGTCCTACGTGGCGTAAATACAACACGGGGCGGCAACGCGCAAAAGCGTCCGCCCCGCGCAAATTACAGGTGGCTGTCGAGAAAAGCGGTGAGTTGCGACTTGTTCATCGCGCCCACCTTGGTGGCCACTACCTGGCCGCCCTTGAACAGCATCAGCGTCGGAATGCCGCGGATATTGTGCTTGGCCGGAATTTCCTGGTTCGCATCGACGTCCATCTTCGCCACTTTCAGCTTGCCGCTGTAGGTGGTGGCGAGTTCTTCCAGCACCGGGGCGATCTGCTTGCACGGGCCGCACCACTCCGCCCAATAGTCCACCAGCACGGGGGCTTCGGACTTCAGGACGTCGCTGTCGAAAGAGGCGTCGGTAACGTGGGAAATATTGTCGCTCATGAAAACTCCGGTATTTGAATGAGTAGCGGACCAGCGGAACTGCACAGGTAGGCTATGCTAGCAAAAACCACCGCCGGACGTTTGCCGCGCCCGTTTCGGCCCATCCGACTGCGGGAAGCCACGGCCAACCTCGTTTGCCGTACATAAAGGCAAACTCCCGCCGTTTCAAGCCCCGCCTGTTCATCCGCCTGTTCATTTTTTGTGAGCCCTCCCGTCAGCCTTCCCCTGCTTTGCCTGCCGCCCGGTCCCGGCTTCACCGACGCTGCCGCTGCCGCGGCCCTTGACGTCCTGGCGCCCCGGTCCGGCGCTTTGTCCTGCGCCTTGCCCGGCGATTTCAGCGCCGGCCTGATCCTGCTGCCCACACTCAACGCCGGCCCCGCGCTGCGCGCCGCGCTGGCCCGCGCCGCCGCCGCGCGCGGCCTTGGCGCCTTCCTGCCGCCGCGCCTCGACACCCTGGAAAACTGGCTCGCCCGCGCGCCGTTGCAGGCAAACGTCGAATCGCGCGCCGCCCGCACCGCCGGCCTGTATAGATTGCTCAAAGCGCGAGGCTGGTACGGTGGCGACCCGCCCTGGGAAACCGTACGCGCACTGCTGGCCCTGGCCGACGAACTCAGCCTGCACCTCTCCGCCGCCGGTGAAGAACCGCGCCTGGCCCGCGCCATCGAATCGCACTACCGCGCCGCCGCCGCCCGCGTCGCCGGCGCCGAAGCGCAACTGGTACTCGAAGTCTGGCGCGCCTACGCCAAGCCGCGACCCGGCGCAGCACTGGACCCCGGCCTGGCGCGGCGCATGCGCCAGCAGGCCTGGGTCAAGGCCATCGCCGGGTCTTCGTCCGCCGCCCCCGGCGCCGTCGTCTGGCTTACCTCCTGTATAGAGGGCGCGCTGCCCGCGCCCGAGCGCGCCTTCGCCGCTGAACTGGCCGCGCATCTGCCCTTGCGCCTGATCGCTCCCGCAGCCCTGTCCCCGCTGCTCGCCGCCGCCTGGCAGCCCGAAGGCGCCGCGCTCGCCGCCCGCGCGCAATCGCTCACCTCCGCGCAATTCGACTCCGCCCGCCTGACCATCCGCGCCGCTCACTCGCTGGAACAGGAAGCCGCGCTCGCCGCCGCCCAGGTCCTGCTGTGGCTCTCCACCGGTAAACGCCGCATCGCCATCATCGCCTTCGACCGCTTGACCGCCCGCCGCATGCGCGCGCTGCTGGAGCGGCGTCAAGTGCTGCTGGCGGACGAGTCCGGCTGGAAGCTTTCCACCACCTCCGCCGCCACCTGCGCCATGCGCTGGGTCGAAGCCGCCACCGGCGGCTTTCACCAGCGCGACGTGCTCGACTGGCTCAAGTCCCCGCACGTCTTCGCCTCGCTGCCCGCCGCCATGCGCGAGCGCGCCGTCGCCTGCTTGGAGGCCGCAATCCGCGAACACAATGTGCTGGCCGGCCTGCCGGCGATGCGCAAGGCCCTCCATGCCCGCGCCCGCCAGCCCGACCAGCCTGACGACGGGGCCCGCGAACTCGCCGCCAGCCTGCTCGAACGCATGGACGCCGCCGGTCGCCCCTGGACCCGCCGCAGCGCCACGCTGGCCGAATGGTGCGCGCTGTTGACCAGCACCCTGGCCGAGCTGGATGCCGCCGGCGCCCTGCAAAACGATGCTGCCGGCAAAGCCGTGCTCGACCTGCTGGAGTCCCTCGGCGCGGCCCTCGAAGCCCCCGACGCCCCGCGCTACGCCGTCACCGAATGGCGTGCCTGGTTCGCCGCCGAACTCGAAACCGCCACCTTCCGCGATACCGCCATCGACAGTCCGGTGGTCTTAACCACGCTACAAGCCGCCGTGCTGCGCGAGTTCGACGCCGTGCTCCTGGTCGGCGCCGACGCCGGCCATCTGCCCGGCGAGGCCGCGCCGGGGCCGCTGCTCACACCGCGCCTGCGCGCCGAGCTGGGCCTGGGCACGCGCGAAGATGCCACGCGCGAACTGCGCGACGAACTCGCCCTGGTGCTGGCCGCCGCGCCGGCCGCTGCCGCCACCTGGCGGGCCTTCGACGCCGGCGACCCCAACCCGCTTTCACCTTTTCTCAGCCGCATCGACGCCCTCTACCGCGCCGCCGGCCTGCCCACCCTGATCATCGACACGCCACGCAATCCACCCGCCGGCGTGCCGCATCCCGCCGTCGCCCCCGCGCCCGCCGCCGCGCATCTGCTGCCCGCGCGCGTCAGCGTCTCCGCCTACGGTAGCCTGATCGTCTGCCCCTACCAGTTCTTCGCCCGCCACCTGCTCAAATTGAACGAGCAAGACCAGGTGCGCGAGGAATTCGAAAAGCGCGACTACGGTGAATGGGTGCACCGCCTGCTGCAACGCTTCCACGAAAAATTTCCGCGCATCACCGGTGTGGATCGCGAACGCCTGCGCGAAACCCTGCACGCCCTGGCCGAAGAAGAATTCGCCGCCCCGCTGGAATTCAACTACTTAAGCCTGGGCTGGAAGCTGCGCTGGGAAGGCATGGCCGAGAGCTATCTCGACTGGCAACTGGAGCGCGAAGCCGAAGGCTGGAATTACAGTGCCGGTGAAAAGCGCGGCGAGATCGTAGTCGGCGCCGATGACGAACAGGCCGGCGGCGTGGTCATCCACGGGCGCCTGGACCGCATCGACACCGACGGCGAGTCACGCATCGAAGTGCTGGACTACAAAACCCAGTCCGTCGACACCCTGCGCGCCAAGGTGAAGGAAGTAGGCGAGGACGTGCAACTCGCCGTCTACGCCCTCTCCCAAGCCGAAGCCGGCGAATGCAGCGCCAGCTTTGTCAGTGTCGACGGCGAAGCCGTGCGCACCGTGCCCGCCAATCCGAAGCACCTGCCCGAAGACGAATGGCAGCGCATCGCGCAACTGTTCGGCGACCTGCGCGCCGGCGCCGGCCTGCCCGCCAACGGCATCGCCGCCGCCTGCAACTACTGCGAAATGCGTGGGCTTTGCCGCCGCGACATCTGGGCCGGCACGGGCGCGGAGGAGGGCGCATGAGCGCCCTCTGGCCCGCCCTCGACCCCGCGCAATCGGCGGTGGTCGAAGCCTGCGCCGGCAGCGGCAAGACCTGGCTGCTGGTCTCGCGCATGCTGCGCCTGCTGCTGGCCGGCGCGCCGCCGTCCTCCATTCTCGCGCTCACCTTTACCCGCAAGGCGGCGCAGGAAATGCGCGAGCGCCTGGACCAATGGCTGAGCATCCTCGCCCTCAATCCGGAAGAGGAGGTGCTGGAATTCCTCCAGGCACGCGGCCTGGACGCGCAGGCCGCGCGCGCCGCACTGCCACAAGCCCGCGCCCTCTACGAAACCGTGCTCGAAGCCGAACCCGGCATCGCCATCGACACCTTCCACGGCTGGTTCCTGCGCCTGATCGAACTCGCGCCCTTGGCCGCACCCAAT
>DATAZV010000318.1:0-10102 GCA_036271855.1 Burkholderiales bacterium | reverse complement strand
GGCCACCTCTACCCGGTGTTTTTCCGCTTCCAGGGCGGCAAGGGCGTGGCCACCGCGCTGGGCATCCTGCTGGCCCTGGACCCCTGGCTGGGAGCGGCTACGCTGGGTACCTGGGTGGTTGTCGCCGCCCTGTTTCGCTACTCCTCGCTGGCCTCCGTCGTGGCGGCGGTGTGCGCGCCGATTTATCACAGCCTGTTCTGGGATCCGGACATCACCACCCTGGCAATTGCCGTGATGTCGCTACTGCTGATATGGCGCCATCGCGGCAACGTCGAAAAGCTGCTGGCCGGCCGCGAGTCGCGCCTGGGCGGCAAGGGTGGGGAAGAGGTCCGGACGGCGGGGCACAAGCCGGCCAAGGTGAAAAAGGCGCGCTGAGGGCGATGCTCAGGCGGCGGCCGGGATGCTGTTCAAATCCCAGCGCGGCTTGATGTCGAAACGATAGGGTCCGGCGTGCAGTCCGCCGTCGGCGGCCCGCAGTTGCAGGCGGCAGGCGCCGGCATAGGCGATCATCGCGCCGTTGTCGGTACACAGCGCCAGTTCAGGGTAGTAGACGCGGGCGCCCAGTTTGGCGGCGGCGGCGTCCAGCCGCGAACGCAGCCGATGGTTGGCACTCACCCCGCCGGCGACCACCAGCCGTGAGAGCCCGGTTTGCTGCAATGCGGAAACAGATTTCGCGGTCAATACGTCGGTGATCGCTTCTTCCACCGCGCGCGCCAGGTCGGCACGGGCTTGCGCGTGCGTTGGGTTTTCCAGCCCTTCCTTGCGCACGATGGTCAGCACCGCGGTTTTCAGGCCGCTGAAGCTGAAATTGAGGTCGGCGCTGTGTTGCATCGGCCGCGGCAGCTTGTAGCGGCCGCCGTTGCCGTCCTGCGCCAGGCGGCTCAAGGCCGGGCCGCCGGGGTAGTCGAGGCCCAGCAGCTTGGCGCTCTTGTCGAAGGCTTCGCCGGCGGCGTCGTCCACCGTTTCGCCCAGCAGTTCGTAGCGGCCCACGCCTTCGACGCGCATCAGCTGCGTGTGGCCGCCGGAGACCAGCAGGGCGACGAAGGGAAAGGCCGGCGGATCGGCCGACAGCAGCGGCGAAAGCAGGTGCCCTTCGAGATGGTGCACGCCGATGGCGGGAATGCCCAGTGCCAGCGCCAGCGCGCTGCCGGCGGCGGCGCCCACCAGCAGGGCGCCGGCCAGGCCGGGGCCGCGGGTGTAGGCCACCGCATCAATCTCCGCCAGCGACTTGCCGGCCTGCGCCAGCACCGCGCGCGTCAGCGGCAGCAGGCGGCGAATGTGGTCGCGCGAGGCCAGTTCCGGCACCACCCCGCCGTAGTCCTGATGCATACGCACCTGCGAATGCAGGGCATGGGCCAGCAGGCCGGCGGCGGGCGCGTGCGCGCCCTGCGCGGTGTCGTAGAGCGCGATGCCGGTTTCATCGCAGGAAGATTCGATACCAAGGATCAGCACAGGTGGAGTTATTTCGCGGTTATCCAGGTTTGCGAATGGGTGCGGCGCGATACCATCGGTCTGCATCCGATGGTGTTTGACAGGCGTTTTTCACACGCATTCCAGAGGCGTAAATACAGCCCCTTTTTACCTTGTTTCACAAATGACGTAAGTAATTGCGCAATTATCTCGAAGTATACTTGCGCCCGCGATGAAATCCCCCCTTTTCGACCTGCTGCGCACTGCCCTGGTCGTGCCCCTGGCCTGCCTGGGCACGCTGGCGTTGGCGCAGCCCGCGCCGGAGCTGCGTGCCCTCACCTTGCCGGCCGCCGAAAGCCTGCTGGCGGCGAAGAACCGCGACATCGCGATAGCGCGCCGCGCATTCGACCAGGCCAGTGCCGACGTCAAGGTGGCGGCGCAGCCGCCGAACCCACAATTGACCCTCGGCGTCGGAAGCTATAACCCGTCCCTGGGGATCGGCAGCGGGGGACCGCGCAGCAAGACGGTGGACAGTTCGGTGCGGGTCGACCAGCTGTTCGAGCGCGGCAACAAGCTGGGTCTGCGGGTGGAAAGCGCCAAGCGCCTCGAAATTGCCGCCGGTGAAGACCTCAACGATACCGGGCGCCAGCAACTCCTGGCCGTGCGCGGCGCCTATTTCGATTTGCTGGCGGCGCAGGAAAAGGTGACTGCCTCCGAAGACACCGCGCAATTATTCGGCAAGACCGTCGATGCGGCGCAACTGCGCCTGCGCGCCGGCGACCTGGCGGCCTCCGACGTCTCGCGGGTGCGGGTCGATGCCCTGCGCGCGCAAAACGACGCGCGTGCCGCGCAGGCCGACCTTTCCCGGGCGCGCCTGACCCTGGCCTACCTGATCGGCGCTGACGCCCAGGCCGCCGAAATCCGCGCCGTCACCCCCTGGCCGCCCCACGCCTTGCCGGACGCTGCGCAGGCCGATGCCCTGGTGGAGCGCCGCCCCGACGTGCGCGCGGCGCAGGCCCGGGTGGACGCCGCCGACAAGGCGCGCGACCTGGCGCAGGCGCAGCGTACCCGCGATGTTTCGATCGGCGCGCAATACGACCACTATCCGGTCAGCGACGCCAACAGCCTGGGCACCGGCAACAGCTTCGGCGTTTCGGTCAGCGTGCCGCTGTTCCTGCGCAACAACAACGAAGGCGGCGTCGCCCGCGCCCAGGCCGACTGGTACGCCGCGCGCGACGGCCTCGACCGCGTGCGGGCGTTGGCCCTGTCCGACGTGATGCGCGCGCGCAGCGACCTCGAAAATGCCGCCGAGCGCCTGAACCGCTTCGAGGCCGATCTGCTGCCGGCGGCGCAAAAGTCCGCCGATGCCGCCGAGTTCGCCTTCAAGAATGGCGCTTTAGGCGTGATGGACTTGCTGGACTCGCGCCGCACGCTCAAGGCGGTGCTGATCGATGCCGCCAATTCGCGTGCCGACTTCGCCAAGGCGCTGGCGGCCTGGCAATCCAGCGCCGAGACGCCGGCAAATTATATGAACGGAGAAAAACAATGAACACGCGCACCGCGGCGGTAGTGCTGGTGCTGGCGGTGGCAGCCGGGGCGGCGGGTTACTTCGCCGGCGGCCGCAAGGGCGCGGCGCCGGATGCCAAACCGGCGGCCGCGGCGCCCGAAGGCGCCAAGCCCGGCGAGATCAAATATGCCGAAGGCGCGCCGCAGCTGTCCGCGTTGCGCATGGAGGTGGCGGCCGACGCCCCCCTGCCGCTGGCCGAGCCGCTCAACGGCAAGGTTTCCTACGACGAAGACGTCACCGCGCGCATCACCTCGCCGATCGCCGGGCGCATCGTCGGCCTGAAGGCGGCAGCCGGCGATATGGTCAAGGCCGGCCAGGTACTGGTGAACATCGATGCCCCCGATTTCGCCGCCGCCATTGCCGATACCAGCAAGGCGCAGGCCGACGAAGCCCGCAAGCGCCTGGCGATGGAGCGCTCGCAAAAACTGTTCGACGGCGAAGTGATTCCGCGCAAGGACCTCGAATCTTCCGCCGCCGACTTCGCCCAGGCCCAGGCCGAAACCCAGCGTGCCCGCGCGCGCCTGAAAAATCTGACCCCCGCGGCCGCCGGCGAGGGTCCGGGCCTGGCGCTGCGTTCGCCGATATCCGGCGTCGTCGCCGACCGCAAGGCCAATCCTTCGCAGGAAGTGCAGCCGGGTTCGGACCCGCTGTTCGTGGTCTCCAACCTGACCAAATTGTGGGTGCTGGTGGACCTGCCGGAGCGCCATCTGGCCACCGTCAAGGCCGGGCTGCCGGTGAGCGTGTCGGTGGAGGCGTTCCCCGGCGAATCTTTCCGCGGCGTGGTTTCGCGCGTCGGCCAGGTGGTCAATCCGGATACCCGGCGCGTGCAGGTGCGCTGCGACCTCGCCAACCCCGAGGGCAAGCTGCGCCCGGAAATGTATGCCCGCGTCACCCTGCTCACCGAAGAGGGCAAGCAGGCGGTGCGCCTGCCCAACACGGCGCTGGTCACCGAAGGCCTGTACAGCTACGTGTTCATCGAGACCGCGCCGCGCCAGTTCACCAAGCGCCGGGTCAAGCTGGCGGTGCAGGACCGCGAGTTCTCCTACGTCAGCGAGGGCGTGGCCCAGGGCGAGCGGGTGGTGATCGGCGGCTCGCTGCTGCTGCAATCCGAATTGCAGTCCACCAATTGACCGGGCCGACGCCGGCGCCTCGCGGCTTAAGCGCCATCGAACCACGACGCCATGCTTGAACGCCTAGTCACCTTTTGCATCACCCAGCGCCTGTTCGTGCTGCTGGCGATCGTCGCCCTGATGTTTTTCGGCGTACGCGCGGTGGGCAACCTGCCGATCGAGGCTTTCCCCGACGTGCAGGACGTGCAGGTGCAGATCGTCACCCAGTATCGCGGCCAGGCGCCGGAAGAGGTCGAGCGCGCGGTTTCGCTGCCGATCGAAATCGGCATGGCGGGCACGCCTTTCCTGACCCAGGTGCGCTCGGTGTCGATCACCGGCCTGTCGGTGGTTACCCTCACCTTCGCCGACGGCACCAACGACTATTTCGCGCGCCAGCAGGTGACCGAGCGCCTGAACGAAGTCAGCCTGCCCACCGGTGTCAATTCTTCGCTCGGGCCGCTGGCTACCGCGGTGGGCGAAATCTACCGCTATGTGCTCGAAGTGCCCAAGGCCATGCCGGAGTACGAGGCGCGCGCGATCCAGGACTGGGTGATCCAGCCGCGCCTGCGCATGGTGCAGGGCGTGGCCGACGTGGTCAGCTTCGGCGGCTCGGTGAAGGAATACCAGATCCGCGTCGACCCCTACAAGCTCAAGCGCTACAACGTCACGCTCGACCAGGTGAGCCAGGCGCTGTCGAACAACAGCGGCAACTTCGGCGGCGGCCTGCTCAGGCGCGGCGCCGAGGCGCTGGTGATCCGCGGCATCGGCCTGTTCGGCAATCTCGACGACATCGGCCGCACCGTCATCACTTCGCGCAACGGCAACACCGTGCTGGTGTCCGACATCGGCGACGTGCAGGTGGGCGGCCGGGTGCGTTCCGGCTACGTCGCCTATGCCGGCATCAACAGCGAGGAAAACGCCAAGAAGTACGAGTCCGACTCCATCGTCCAGGGCATCGTGGTGATGACCAAGGGGCAGAACGCGGCGAAAATCGTCGACTCGCTCAAGGAACGCGTCACCGAGATCCAGGAGCGCCTGCCCGCCGGCGTGCGCATTCGCCCGGTCTACGACCGCACCCAGTTGATCAACCACACGGTTTCCACGGTGGGCGAAAACCTGACGGTGGGCGCGACCCTGGTGATCGCCATCCTGATCATTTTCCTGCGCAACTGGCGCGCCGCGCTGATCGTCGCCGCGGTGATTCCGCTGTCGCTGCTGTTCGCCTTCATCATGATGGATGCGCGCGGCGTCTCGGCCAACCTGATCTCGCTGGGCGCGGTCGACTTCGGCATCATCATCGACAGTGCGGTGGTGGTGGTGGAGGCGCTGATGGTGAAGCTCGCCCATGCGCGCGACGACACCAACCCTCACAACGACTCGATCTCCTGGCGCATGACCACCCTTCGCAACACGGTGACGGAGCTGGGGCATCCGATCCTGTTTTCCAAAGGCATCATCATCCTCGCCTTCCTGCCGATCTTCACCTTCCAGCGGGTCGAGGGCAAGATCTTCTCGCCGGTGGCCTTCACGCTCTCCTTCGCGCTGCTGGGCGCGATCATCCTGACCCTGACGCTGGTGCCCACGCTGCTGTCGTACAACATGCGCACCAACAACCTGGCGGAAAAGCACGTGGCGTGGATGCAGAAGCTGCAAACCGGCTACCGCAACCTGCTGGAGCGGCTGGCCGGGGTGCGCCTGCTGGTGGCCGGCGCCTCGGTCGGCCTGCTGGTCCTGACCCTGGCGCTGGTGCCGCTGTTGGGCAGCGAATTCCTGCCCAAGCTCGACGAGGGCAACATCTGGCTGACCATCAGCATGCCGCCGCAGACCAGCCTGGGCCAGACCAAGGAGATCGAGCGCACCGTGCGCGCGATCCTCACCGGCTACCCGGAGGTCAAGCAGGTGGTGACCCAGGTCGGCCGGCCCGACGACGGTACCGATCCGAAGGGGCCGAACAACCTGGAAATCCTGGCCGAGCTGCAGCCGCGCGGCACCTGGCATTTCGCCAGCAAGGACGCCCTGATCACCGACATGAGCAAGAAGATCCGCTCGATGCCGGGCATCCCGACCAACTTTTCGCAGGTGATCCAGGACAACGTCGAAGAGGCGCTGTCCGGCGCCAAGGGCGAAATCGTGGTCAAGGTCTACGGCCCGGACCTGGAAATCCTGCAGGACAAGGCCGACCAGATCGTCGATATCCTGTCCTCGATCCGCGGCGCCACCGACGTCGGCTCGCTGAAAATCGGCGGCCAGACCGAACTGTCGATCCGCATGGACCGCGCCAAGATCGCGCGCCTGGGGGTGAACATCAACGACGTCGGCAACGCCATCCAGACCGCGCTGGCGGGCTCGGCGGTGAGCACCTTCTACGAGGGTGACCGCCGCTTCGACGTCACCTTGCGCCTGGCCCTGCCGTTCCGCGACGCCGTCGACGACGTCTCCAACCTGCAGGTGCCGCTGCCGGGCGGTTCCAACACCGTGGCCCTGGCCGAGGTGGCGACGATCGAAATCCGCCAGGGCGCCTCGCGCATCGGCCGCGAAAACGGCGGCCGCCTGATCCCGGTGAAGGTGAACCTGATTGACCGCGACCAGGGCAGCTTTGTCGCCGAAGCGCAGGCGCGGGTGGCCAAGGAAGTGAACGTGCCGCCGGGCTATTACGTCACCTGGGGCGGGCAGTTCGAAAACCAGCAGCGCGCCCTGAAGCGCCTGACGGTGATCGTGCCGATCAGCCTGTTCTCGATTTTCGCCCTGTTGTTCTGGGCCTTCAAGTCGATGAAAAAGGCTCTGCTGGTGCTGATGATGATCCCGTTTACCGCCATCGGCGGCTTCGCCGGGCTGGCCCTGGCCGGCCTGCACGTGTCGATTTCGGCGGCGGTGGGTTTCATCGCGGTGGCCGGCATTTCGGTGCAAAACGGCGTGATCATGCTGGAGCACATCATCGAGCTGTTCCGCAACGGCACGCCGTTCAAGGAGGCGATTTCCAGCGGCGCGGTGAACCGGCTGCGGCCGATCCTGATGACTGCCCTGATGGCCGGCCTGGGCCTGCTGCCGGCGGCGATTTCCAAGGGCATCGGCTCGGAAACCCAGCAGCCGTTCGCCGTCGTGATCGTCGGCGGCATCGTTTCGGCGACGATTTTCACCCTGATCCTGCTGCCGCTGCTCTACCCGGTGTTCGTCAAGGAGCAAGAGGCGTAACCAGGCATGCCGGGCGCCGGCTGGCCCCTTGCAAAGTTTGGCCAAACCTCGTATAATCAAAGGCTTTCCGCGATTTGCAGTTGAATTTGCGTTCGCGGCCATCCAATTTCACCCTCAGGCAAAGCCTGAAATCCGGAGTCTGTTGAATGCCGAGTGTTCGCGTAAAAGAAAACGAGCCCTTCGAAGCCGCCATGCGCCGCTTCAAGCGCACGATCGAAAAAACCGGTCTGCTGACCGAGTTGCGTGCCCGCGAGTTCTACGAAAAGCCCACCGCCGAGCGCAAGCGCAAGCATGCCGCCGCCGTCAAGCGCACCTACAAGCGCCTGAAGAGCCAGCAACTGCCGCCGAAGCTTTACTAAGCAGGCCAGGCTGTACGCAAAGCCGCAGGTGCTTAAGGCGCCTTGCGGCTTTTGTTGTTTTTAGCCGCCCCCATGTAGGGTTCTCCCCGTCAAAATCGAACAACGCCTGGAGCGACCATGAGCCTGAAAGACCAGATCACCGAAGACATGAAGTCGGCGATGCGCGCCAAGGAAGCGCAAAAGCTTTCCGCCATCCGCATGCTGCTGGCCGCGATCAAGCAGGTGGAGGTCGACAAGCGCATCATCCCCAGCGACGCCGAGGTGGTCGGCATCGTCGAGAAGGAAATCAAGAAGCGCCGCGACTCGATCACACAGTACACCGCGGCCAAGCGCGAAGACCTGGCGGCCAACGAGCAGTTCGAGGTCGACGTGCTCTCCGCCTACCTGCCCAAGCAGGCCGACGACGCTGAAATCGAGGCGGTGATCGCCGAGGCGGTGGCCGCCGCCGGCGGCAGCTCGCCGCAGGCGATGGGCAAGGTGATGGGCGCGGTCAAGGCGAAACTCGCCGGGCGCGCCGACATGACCAAGGTGTCGGCGCTGGTGAAAGCCCGGCTCGCGGGCTGAGTCCGCAACTTGCCTTCCTGATGGAAAAACGCCCGGCTTTGGCCGGGCGTTTTTTTGCGCGGGTTTTTATTCCGCCTTGCCGGCTTTTTCCAGTCCGCCGATCTTGCTGCCGGCCTTGATGCCTTTTTGCTTGAACCAGCCCAGGCTCATTTCCAGCGCGTAGGGGGCGATGCCGGTGCTGCAATGGCTGTCTTCGGTCTGCGGCTTCATGTCCTCGATATTCAGGATCACGCCCTTTTCGTCCATGAAAGCCACCGACAGCGGCAGCAAGGTGTTTTTCATCCACATGCACTGCTTGTCCCGCTCCGGGAACAGGAACAGCATGCCCTCGTTTGCGGCCATCTCTTTGCGCATCATCATGCCGACCATGCGGGTGGCGTAGTTGCCCGCCACCTCCGCCTTGATCAGGTACATGCCGCTTTGCAGTTGCACGGCGGGCAGGCGCGGCTGCGGCCCGGTGGCCTCCTGGGCCAGCGCGGGGGCGCAGGCAAGGGCAAGGAGCAGGGCGGGCAAGAGGGAGCGAATTTTCATGGGATGTCGGCGGTGACGATGGTGGGCGGCCCGGCGTTGCGGGTGCTTGCCTCAAGCCGCGCCGGGATTGTAGCGCCGGCAGCCAGGTATGGCAGGCAAAAAATCTGAAAAACGGGCGAAAAAAAACCGGGTTCCAGTTGCCTGGAAGCCCGGCCTTTCTAGCGCCGACTGCTTACTTCGCGGGGGCGGCGGCGGGAGCGGCGGCGGGAGCCATCGCGTCAGCCTTCTTTGCCTTCTTGGCTTTCTTGGCTTTCTTGGCCGGCTTGGCCATCGGGGCGGCCTTCGCGTCAGCGGCGGGGGCAGCGGCCGGAGCGTCGGCGGCGAAAGCGGGGGCGGCGGCGACAGCGATGGCGCCGGCGATCAGAACGGACAGGAGTTTGCTCATTGCGGTTTCCTTGAATCGATGGTTAGGAAGATTTCTTGTGACCTCCTCGGTCATGCAGAATAACGCGAGCAATTACAGCCACGTTGACAGCGTCGATAACTTTATTTGTACTTTCGGGATTGACGCACCGAAATGGGGGAAAAGACCCGAAATCGACGGGGCTTATTAAAAATTATTTAAACGAAACAATGCATTAGCCTATTTCGCTTGTGCCGGATGTGCCCGGATCATCTACCCGCGGTGGGCCGGCGACGAACAATCCTGGCGGGCGCCGGTGCGGTGCTGTCCGAAACGCCGGCCGGCGTTTCGGCGGGGCGCCATTGACCCGGGCGCAGGGTGTCGAGCGTGTAGGGGCCGATACGGTGGCGGATCAGGCGCAAGGTGGGCAGGCCGACACGCGCCGTCATCCGCCGCACCTGGCGATTCTTGCCTTCGGTAATGCTTATTTCGAGCCAGGAGGTCGGGATGGCGGCGCGGTAGCGGACCGGCGGGTCGCGCGGCCACAGGCCCGACGGCTCGGGGATGGCCCGCACCTGTGCCGGACGGGTGACGAAATCGCCCAGGTCGATGCCGCGGGCCAGGGCGGCGAGGGCTTGCGGGTCGGGGGACCCTTCAACCTGCACCCAATAGTGCTTGGGCATTTTCGCCTTCGGGTCGCTGATGCGGTGCTGCAGCTTGCCGTCGTCGGTCAGCAGCAGCAGGCCTTCGCTGTCGGTATCCAGGCGCCCGGCGGGATAAACCTCGGGCACGCGGATGAATTCGGCCAGGGTCGGTTTGCCGCCGCTTTCCGAGAACTGGCAAATCACCCCGAAGGGCTTGTTGAACAGGAGCAGCATCGCCAGATTGGACCCACCTATGTGCAAACAACAAAAGCAAAACAAAAACCCCGCGCCGTTGCCGGGGCGGGGTTTCAGGAGGAAGGGAGTGTCAGGCCGCGGACTGGATGTTCGAAGCCTGCTTGCCTTTCTGGCCCTGGGTCACCTCA
>DATAZV010000317.1:0-6189 GCA_036271855.1 Burkholderiales bacterium | reverse complement strand
CGTCTGCAATGCGTCTTCTGGACGACAGATGCTCCAGGGGGGAGCACCCGCGCAGGCCCTTTGTCGAGGTCTCCATGGCAGTGATCGCGGTCGTCAATCGCAAGGGCGGGTCGGGCAAGTCCACCCTGGCCACGCACATTGCCTGCTATATGGCGATGCAGGGTCTGGATGTGATGCTGGGCGACGTCGACCGCCAGCAATCCTCGCGCCTCTGGCTGTCGCTGCGTCCGGAGTCGCGGCCGAAGATCCTCGGCTGGACCATCGACGACCGCAACTTCGCCCGTCCGCCGGCCGGGGTGAAACACGTGGTGCTGGATACCCCCGGCGGCTTCCAGGGCGTGGGCCTGATGAAGGTGGCGCTGTATGCCGACGCGATATTGATCCCGACCACGCCTTCGCTGTTCGACCGCGAATCGGCGGCCGACTGCCTGAAGGAGTTGCGCATCCAGCCGCGGGTGATTACCGGCAAGTGCCGGGTCGCCGGCATCGGCATGCGCATCGACGGCCGCACCCGCAATGCGGAGCAGTTGCAGGGTTGGGCCGCCGGCCTGGGCCTGACCCATCTGGGCACCATCCGCGAGGCGCAGGCCTACGCGCGCTGCATGGAGCAAGGCATGTCGATTTTCGACATGCCGCCGGCCAAGGTGGCCACCTATTTGCCGGAGTGGAGCCCGGTGAGCGCCTGGATCGACCAGGTGCTGGCCGGCCCGCAGGTGCTGGAGCCGGCAGAGCCGGAACGCCGCGGGATCGTCTCCCGCGTGGTGCCGGCGACGGTGGTGGCCCCGACGGTGGCGGCCCAGGAAGCCCCGGCCTTTTTGCGCACCTGAGGCGTCCGGCGCCGCGGCCGCCGCCGCGCCGCGCCGGCCGCGATGTTTTGGGGTACCCTCTCGCGCCTGATTGCTGCAGCGCGCGGCCCGCTCTTTTAAAATGGCGCCAAGGCCCTGTGCTGCCTGCCCTGATTCCGGAGTCCTGTTTTGCCCTCACCCCACCCATCCGATCCGCCGCCCGACCCGGCCGCGCCCGTTGTGCCCGTTGTGCCGGCGGTGCCGCACCCAATGGAGGAGGAGCCGCTCGGGCCGCTGGAGCGCCCCAGCCCGCAGGCGGCGCTGTTCCTGCTGGTGCCGGCGGCGCTTTGTTCCGGGCTGTTCTATCTGTGGCTACGCCAGCCGGGGGAATCCATCGTCTACGGCTGCCTGCTGGGCGGCGGGCTGGCGGCAATGGGGCTGGAGCTGGTGAAATATGCGCGCTGGCTGCGCGAAAACCCGGATTTGCGCGATTCCAGCGCCACCGGCGCCTTCATGGGCCTGGTGCTGGGGGCATTCCGCCTGGGCTTCATGCGCACCGCCATCGACCTGGCCAAGGCTTTTGCCCAGCTATTCGGCTTCAAGGCGCTGGCCAGCATCGTGGTCGTTTTCCTGGCCTTCCTGGCCGCGCGCGCCGGGCACTGGTTCTAGCGCCGGCGCCTGGCGGCAAGACGATGAACTGTGGCCGGTTTGGCGGGTCCAATTATGCATATCCATGCGTAGAGGAGTCAGGCCATGAACCGCAAACATGCAAGCTGGTGGACGCTGGGCGCGGCCCTGCTGCTGCTGGGCGCGCAGGCCGCGCAGGCGGAAACGATATACAAATACAAGGGGCCGGACGGCGTCATCGTCTATTCGACCACCAAGCCGAAGAACACCCCGGTGCTGGCGGAGATGGATTCGGCGGCGCTGGCCAGCGACCCGCATACGCTGTACCCCGCGCAGGCGGCGGCGGGCGGCTCTGCTTCCAGCACCGCGGCCGATGCGCACTTGCAGCGCCTGGCGGAGGCCGATGCCAATGTGCGGCGCGCCCAGCAGAACCTGAAGAATGCGCAGGACGCGCTGGAAAGCGGGCGCGAGCCGCTGCCGGGCGAGCGCATCGGCACGGTTTCGGGCCGCTCGCGCCTGAACGACAGCTACAATCAGCGTCTGGCCGCGCTGGAGCATGCCGTCGCACTGGCACAGGGCCAGCTAAACGAGGCTTATCGCGCGCGCAGCAATTCGTAGCGGCGCGGCGTGAGCGGGAATACATGATGCCGGCATCCGGGCGGGACCCCGGACGCGTAGGTAGTGATACGGACTTGGCAGTGCGGGTGATTCGGCGCATGCTGGATATATTCGCAATTGCCGGTTGCCGGAAATGATTCGGGGGAAACATGGCTGACGAAAAAACGGGTTGGGTCAAGGTGCATCCGGCACTGGTGCGCATCTGTCACTGGGGCAATGCGATCGCCATCTTCCTGATGGTGATGAGCGGCTGGCAGATTTATAACGCGTCGCCGCTGTTCGCTTTCCGGTTTCCGAAGGCGATCACCCTCGGCGGCTGGCTGGGCGGCGCGATCCAGTGGCATTTCGCCGCCATGTGGCTGCTGGTGATCAACGGCCTGCTTTATCTTGCCTATAACGTCGCCAGCGGGCGACTGCGGATGAAGTTCTGGCCGATCCGCCCGGGCGAAGTCGTGCACGACATGGGCGAGGCGCTGCGCGGCAAGCTCTCGCATGCCGATCCCACGCATTACAACGCGGTGCAAAAGCTCGCCTATGTTGGCGTGATGGTATTGATCGCCGGCGTCATCTTGAGCGGCCTGGCGATCTGGAAGCCGGTGCAGTTCCAGGTGATCACCGAATTGCTCGGCGGCTACGAAATCGCGCGCCGGGTGCATTTCATCTGCATGGCGCTGATTGTCTTTTTCGTCGCGGTGCACGTGGTGATGGTCGCGCTGGTGCCCAAGACCTTCATCGCCATCATCACCGGCCGCGCCCGGGCCGGCATCGCGGAGGCCGCATGAAATCCCTATTTGCCAAGAAGGTCACGGCGCAGGCCGACCGCCACCTGATCAACGAAGTCGCCAAGCGCCTGGACGGGCCGGCGCGGCGCCAGTTCATGAAGTATTCGATCAGCCTGGGCTCGCTGGCCATGCTGACCGGCTGCGACACCAGCAGCGACGAAGCGCTGGACAAGATGCTCACCAGCGTCTCGCGCTTCAACGACCGCGTGCAGTGGGCGCTGTTCAACCCGGATCGGCTGGCGCAGACTTATCCGGACAGCATGATCAAGGTACCGTTTCCGTTCAACGCCTATTACGACGTCGACCAGGTGCGCGAGGTCGACGGCGCCACCTGGAAACTGGAGGTTTCGGGGCTGGTGGCCGATAAGAAGTCCTGGACCCTGGCGGACCTGGCGGCGCTGCCGCAAATGGCGCAGACCACGCGCCATATCTGCGTCGAGGGCTGGAGCGCGATCGGCCGCTGGGGCGGGGTGCCGTTCAAGACCTTCCTGGAAAAAATCGGCGCCGACACCACCGCCAAGTACATCGGCTTCAAATGCGCCGACGACTATTTCACCAGCATCGACATGCCGACGGCGCTGCACCCGCAGACCATCATGGCGCTGACCTTCGCCGACCATACCCTGCCGGCGGAATTCGGCTACCCGATGAAAATCCGCATGCCGACCAAGCTGGGCTACAAGAACCCGAAGCATGTGATGGCGATATCGGTCACCAATACCAATCCGGGCGGCTACTGGGAAGACCAGGGCTATAACTGGTTCGGCGGCTCCTGAGCCGCGGCGGCAGCCGCCGGGGCGGTCTGCTCCTGCAGCCGCCGCAAACCACGATCAAGCCGGTAAACCAGCCTCTTTTCGGGGCTTGGGGCTGGTCCGTGTGCAACTAACCTTGGTGTGGGAAGAAAAGCCAGCCACCGGCTCCCCACGGGATTTCTTTTGCCGCGCCGTCGGCTGTCCCCAACCCACTCAAGGACTTCAACGTGAACAAGTTTTTTCAAATGCCGATCGGCCGTCAGGTCTTCATCGTCACATTGGCGCTTTGCTCGCTGGTGTTCGCCGTGCTGATCATGGCGGTGAGCTCGAAGATGGAACAGACCTCCAGCGAGGTGGCGGAGCGCGACCTCAAGGCCCAGCTCAAGGTGGTGACCAACCTGATGGAGTATGCCTACCGCCAGGGCATCGGCCGCGCGCAGCGCAACGCCGACCAGTTCATCCAGTTCCTTCCCGGCAAGGTGACCATCGACGACAAGCTGGTGCCCACCGGCGCGGCTGAACTGCCGGCCCTGAAGGTCGGCAAGGAAGCGATGAACGGCAACACCCGCCTGCTGGACGAATTCCGCGACCGCACCGGGGTCGAGGCGGCCTTCCTGATGCGCTACAAGGGCGAACTCTATCGGGTCGTTTCCCTGCTGAAGACGCCCGACGGCAAATCCACCTTCGGCACCATTATTCCCAAGGGCGACGCGCAGGAAAGGGCCTACGCCAGCGGCGTGCCCACCAGCACCATGGTCGAGCGCGACGGGCGCTATTTTTCTTCGCACCTGATCCCGCTGAAGGACGACAAGGGCAACATGATTGCCGCCGTCACCATCCGCGTCAACCTGACCAAGGACATGGCCGACTTCAAGAAGATTCTCGCCGGCGTGAAGATCGCCCATACGGGCTATCTCTACGCCTTCCGTCCGAAGAACGACGAGGACGCCGGCGTGTTCACCGTGCATCCGAAATTCGAAGGCAAGACCATCAAGGACGCTTTCGGCCCGACTCCGGTCTATGCCGCCATCAAGGAAATCTCCAAGACCAAAAATGGCGTGCTGCATTTCGACATGCCCGATGCCGCCGACGGCGGCAAGCTGAAAGACCGGCTCTCGGTCTTCATGGAAATTCCTTCCTGGGGCTGGGTGGTCGGCGGCGGCGCTTTCATGGACGAATTCCTCGAGGATTCCCGTGCGCTGCGCAACCAGCTGATAGTCGAGTCGGTGATCGCCGCGCTGCTGCTGATCGGCCTGATCTACGGCCTGCTGATGCTCAGCCTGAAGCGACTGAAGCCGGTGATGCAGGCGATGCAGCGCCAGGGCGCGGGCGACCTGACGGCGCGCATCGAAGACGTGGCTGAAAAATCCCGCAACGAACTCGACGTGCTGGCACGCTGTTTCAACCAGAGCGGCGCCAGCGTGCAGACGATGATGTCCAATGTCGCCGTCGCGGTGCAGCGCATCGGCGGTTCTTCCGACGAACTGGAGCGCGCGGCCGGCGAGATCGCCCGCTCCACCAGCCAGCAAAGCGAAGCCGCTGCCTCGATGGCCGCCTCGGTGGAACAACTCACCGTCAGCATCACCCACGTTGCCGACAGCGCCGGCGAGGCCTCGGCCTCCACCGTGGCCGCCAAGCAGGCATCGGACGAGGGCAGCAAGGTGATCGGGCACTCGATCGGCGAAATGCAGCGTATCGCCGAAGGCATCAACGGCTCGGCACAGCAGATCAACGAACTGGGCGCGCGTTCGCGCGAGATCTCCGGCATCATCAAGGTGATCGGCGAGATCGCCGGCCAGACCAACCTGCTGGCACTCAACGCCGCGATCGAAGCGGCGCGGGCCGGCGAACAGGGCCGCGGTTTCGCGGTGGTGGCCGACGAGGTGCGCAAGCTCTCCGAACGCACCGGCGCCTCGGCGCAGGAAATCTCGAAAATGATCGGCGCCATCCAGGCCGAAACCGAGAGCGCGGTCGAGCGCATGAACGCGGTCGCCAAGGAAATGACCGGCGGCGTCGAACTGGTGCAGAACGTCGGCGTTTCGCTCGGAAAGATCGATGCAAAAACCCGCGACACCACCGCGCTGGCCGGGCAGATCGCCACTGCGGTCAACGAGCAGAAGGTGGCGAGCGAGGACATCGCGCGCCGCCTCGAATCGATCGCCCAGGCGGCCGAGGAGAATTCGGCGCTCACCGGCAACAACCGCGACGTGGCGCTGAACCTGCGCCAGTGCGCGAGCGAACTGCAGGGCCAGATCGAGAAGTTCAAGATCTAAGGCGCTGCATCGGAAAAAAGCCCCGGGTCAACCCGGGGCGTGGCATGCGAAAGTAAAGCCTAGGCAGCCTGTTTCAGCTTGATGCCCAGGTGCCGGGCAATGCCTTCGCCATAGGCCGGGTCGCACTGGTAAAAGTGGTTCAGGGCGCGCTGCACGATGGCATCGGCCACCCCGGCCATCGACCCCGCGATGTTGGCGACCAGGCGTTCCTTTTCATCAGCCGGCAGCAGGCGGTACAAATCGCCGGGCTGGGTGTAGTAGTCGTCGCCCAGCCGATGGTCGTAGCGGTCGGCGTCGCCCTGGATGCGCAGCGGCGGCTCGCTGTAGGCCGGCGCCTGCTTCGGCGCGGTGC
>DATAZV010000316.1:0-4373 GCA_036271855.1 Burkholderiales bacterium | reverse complement strand
TACGCCGAGCTGGAGCCTTACTACGAGAAGTTCGAGCGCGCCGCCGCTGTTTCCGGCAAGGCCGGCAACCTGCGGGGACAGATCCAGGAAGGCGGCAACCCCTTCGAGGCGCCGAGGCAGAACGAATATGCGCTGCCTGCGCTGACCAAGATCCACGCCAGCGAGATGTTCAACGCGGCGGCGAAAAATCTTGGCTACCACCCTTTCCCGCGTCCCTCGGCCAATGCCTCGCGGCCCTACACCAACCAGTACGGCGCGCAATTCGGCGCCTGCGAGTATTGCGGCTATTGCCAGCGCTTCGGCTGCGAGGCCAACGCCAAGGGCAGCCCGCACGTCGCGATTATCCCGGCGGTGATGAAAAGCCAGAATTTCGAGCTGCGCGCACACTCCTGGGTCACCAGGGTGATCAAGGACAAAAGCGGCAAGCGCGTCACCGGCGTGCTCTACATCAACGTCCTCACCGGCGAGGAGTTCGAGCAGCCGGCGAACATTGTCATCCTCACCGCCTTTGCGCTCAACAATGTGCACATCATGCTCACTTCCGGCATCGGCCAGCCCTACGACCCGAAGACCGGCAAAGGCGTGATCGGCAAGAACTATTGCTACCAGACCGGCACTTCAGCGACCCTGTTCTTCGAAGGCAAGCACTTCAACCCCTTCATGAACGCCGGCGGGTCGAATGACACCATCGACGACTTCAACACCAACTGGGCCTTCGACCGCAGCAAGTTCGGCTACGTCGGCGGCGCCAACATCTCGGGCGGCTTCAACACCAACCTGCCGATCGGCTATCGCCCGGTGCCGCGCGGCACGCCGCAATGGGGCCGCGAGTGGAAGGCCGCCACCGCCAAGTGGTACCAGGCGGCGATGAAAATCGACGCCAGCGGCGCGGTGATGGCCAATCGCTACAACTATCTCGACCTCGACCCGACCTACCGCAACGCCTTCGGCCAGCCCTTGATGCGCATGACCTTCGACTACAAGGAGAACGAACACAAGATGGGGCAGCACGCGGCGCAGGTGATCAACGACATCGCCAAGTCGATGAACCCGACGCATTTCACGCCGGCGGTGGCCCGCACCGACCCGTGGACCGTGGTGCCTTACCAGAGCACCCACAACACCGGCGGCACCATCATGGGCGTCAACCCGAAAAACAGCGCAGTCAATCGTTACCTGCAGAGCTGGGATTGCCACAACCTGTTCGTGGTCGGCGCCAACGTGTTCGCGCACAACTCCTCCTACAACCCGACCGGACCGGTGGGGGCGCTGGCCTACTGGACGGCAGACGCCATCCGCAACCAATACCTGAAGAATCCCGGCCAGCTGGTGCACGCATGAAGATAACGCGTCTTTTTTCCCTCACCCTGCTCGCCGGCTTCGCTGCCTGCGGGGCCGCACAGGCGGCCGACGCGGCCCATGGACAAAAAGTGTTTGCCGAATGCGCGGCCTGCCATTCAGCCGTCAAAGGACCCTCTGCCGTCGGGCCCAGCCTGTACGGCGTATTTGGCCGCAAGGCCGGCACCCTGGATGACTTCCGCTTTTCTCCGGCGATGAAGCGCGCCAACATCGTCTGGTCGCGCGAAACCCTGGAGTCCTATATCGCCGACCCGCAAAAAGCCATTCCGGCCAACCGCATGCCGTTCGGCGGCATACCGGACGCGCAAAATCGCGCCGATCTGCTTGACTACATGGAGCAGACTTTCAAATAGTCCCGCTGCAAAAAAGAAAACGGCGCCCGCGGGCGCCGTTTTCTTTTTTGCAGTTGCTTCTTATACCTGCGCGATTTCCGCATGCAGGCTCTTCAGGTCGTAAGGCGTGAGGTCGCGCGAACTGCTCATCCCCAGACAAGCAGCGCGCGCTCCCGCCATGGTCGTGTAATACGGCACCCGCGCCTGCAGAGCCGAGATGCGGATCAGGCGCGAATCGGCGATCACGCCCTTACGCGCCTCGGTGGTGTTGATCACCAGCACGATCTCCCGATTCTTCACCATGTCGACGCAATGGGGACGGCCCTCCTTCACCTTGTGCACCATGCGCACCGGGATCTGGTGCTTTTCCAGCACCGCGGCCGTGCCGCGCGTGGCCACCAGGCCGAAACCCAGGCCGGAGAGTGTGCGGGCGATTTCCACCACCTTGACCTTGTCGGCGTCGCGCACGCTCAAGAACACGGTGCCGGCAGTCGGCAGCTTGGTGCCGGCAGCCAACTGGCTTTTCATGAAGGCTTCGCCGAAGGTCGTGCCCACGCCCATCACTTCGCCGGTGGACTTCATTTCCGGCCCGAGCAGCGGATCGACCCCGGGGAACTTGTTGAAGGGGAACACCGCCTCCTTCACGCTGTAATACGGCGGCACAATCTCTTCGCCGATGCCCTGCTCGGCCAGCGTTTTACCGGCCATGCAGCGCGCCGCCACCTTGGCCAGCGGGATGCCGGTGGCCTTCGATACGTAGGGCACGGTGCGCGAGGCGCGCGGATTGACTTCAAGCACGTAGACCACATCCTTGCCCTCGACCTGCTGAATGGCGAACTGCACGTTCATCAGCCCGATCACGTTCAGGCCGATGGCCATGGCGGCGGTCTGCAGACGCAGCTCATTCTGCAGTTCGTCCGACAGCGAATGCGGCGGCAGCGAGCAGGCGGAGTCACCGGAATGCACACCGGCCTCTTCGATGTGTTCCATGATGCCGCCGATGCACACGTTCTTGCCGTCGCACAAGGCGTCGACGTCGACTTCGATGGCGTCGTTGAGGAAGCGGTCGAGCAGCACCGGCGAGTCGTTCGACACCTTGACGGCCTCGCGCATATAGCGCTCCAGGTCTTCCTTCTGGTGGACGATTTCCATCGCCCGGCCGCCCAGCACATAGCTCGGGCGCACCACCAGCGGATAGCCGATCTCTTCGGCCAGGCGCAGGGCGTCGGCCTCGTTGCGCGCGGTGCGATTCGGCGGCTGCTTCAGCTTCAGGTCGTTGATCAGGTGCTGGAAGCGCTCGCGGTCTTCAGCGATGTCGATCGACTCGGGCGAAGTGCCGATGATCGGCACGCCGTTGGCCTCCAGCGCCTTCGCCAGTTTCAACGGAGTTTGGCCGCCGTACTGCACGATCACGCCCACCGGTTTTTCCAGGTCGACTATCTCGAGAACATCCTCGAGAGTCACCGGCTCGAAGTAGAGACGGTCCGAAGTGTCGTAATCGGTAGACACGGTTTCCGGATTGCAGTTGACCATAATGGTCTCGTAGCCGTCCTCGCGCAGCGCCAGCGCGGCATGCACGCAGCAATAGTCGAACTCGATGCCCTGGCCGATGCGGTTCGGCCCGCCGCCCAGCACGATGATCTTCTTGCGGTCGGTCGGCCGCGCCTCGCACTCTTCCTCGTAGGTCGAGTACATATAGGCGGTGCTGGTGGAAAACTCGCCGGCGCAGGTATCGACACGCTTGTACACAGGACGCACTTTCAGTGCGTGGCGGGCGTTTCGTACGCTGGTCTCGTCGCTCTTGAACAGCTTGGCCAGCCGGCGGTCGGAAAAGCCCTTGCGCTTCAGGCGCAGCATTTCGGCGGCATCGATGTCGGCCAGACTCAGGTCGTCCAGGCGCATTTCCTCGTCGACGATGTCCTTGATCTGCACCAGGAACCAGGGGTCGATGTGGGTGAGGTTGTACACCTCGTCGACCGTCATGCCGTTTTCGAAGGCATCGCCGACATACCAGATGCGGTCCGGCCCCGGCTCGCCCAGCTCTTCCTCGATCACCGCGCGGTCGGTGGTCTTCTGGTTCAGGCCATCGACGCCGACCTCCAGGCCGCGCAAGGCCTTCTGAAAACTTTCCTGGAAGGTGCGGCCGATCGCCATCACCTCGCCCACCGACTTCATCTGGGTGGTCAGGTGCGAATCGGCTTCCTTGAATTTTTCGAACGCGAAACGCGGCACCTTGGTGACCACATAGTCGATCGAAGGCTCGAAGGAGGCCGGCGTGGCGCCGCCGGTGATGTCGTTCTTCAATTCGTCCAGCGTATAGCCTATCGCCAGCTTGGCAGCGATCTTGGCGATCGGGAAACCAGTCGCCTTCGAGGCCAGCGCGGACGAGCGTGAGACGCGCGGGTTCATTTCGATCACGATCATGCGCCCGTTCTGCGGGTTGATCGCGTACTGCACGTTGGAGCCGCCGGTGTCCACCCCGATTTCGCGCAACACCGCGAAAGAGGCATTGCGCATCAGCTGATACTCTTTGTCGGTCAGGGTCTGCGCCGGAGCGACTGTGATCGAGTCGCCGGTATGCACGCCCATCGGATCAAGGTTTTCGATCGAGCAGACGATGATGCAATTGTCCGCGCGGTCGCGCACCACTTCCATCTCGAACTCTTTCCAGCCGATCAGCGA
>DATAZV010000315.1:0-2269 GCA_036271855.1 Burkholderiales bacterium | reverse complement strand
AGGCGCAGCGCTTCACCCCGATCCTGCTGTTGCGCTCCGGCGCGCAGCGTGCCGCGGTGCACGTGGATGAGATGATCGGCAACCAGGAAGTGGTGGTGAAGAACATCGGGCCGCAGCTGGCGCGGGTCTCCGGCATTGCCGGCGCCACCGTGCTGGGTACCGGCCAGATCGTGCTGATCCTCAACCCGGTGCCGCTGGCCCTGCAGATTTCGGCGGCGGTGGCGGCGCAGTCGGAGCAGCAGCGCCTGGACGCGCCGGAACTGGCCGCGCAGGCGGCGGCGCCGACCATGGGCGTGGCCAACGCCGCCGGGCCGGCGTCGACCGCGCCGCTGGTGATGGTGGTCGACGATTCGCTCACTGTGCGCAAGATCACCACCCGCCTGCTGGCGCGTGAAAAGTACGAAGTGGCGACCGCCAAGGACGGCGTCGATGCGCTCGAGCAGCTGCAGGACCTGATGCCCGACGTCATGCTGGTGGACATCGAGATGCCGCGCATGGACGGTTTCGACCTGACGCGCAACATCCGCGGCGACGCCAAGCTCAAGCACATCCCGATCATCATGATCACCTCGCGCACCGCCGAAAAGCACCGCAACTACGCGATGGAAATCGGCGTCAACGTGTTCCTCGGCAAGCCCTACCAGGAAGAGGAACTGCTGGAGCACATCGGGCAGTTGCTGAAGGAAGCAAAAGTAACTGCGTAGGACGCTGCCGGCTTCGGACAAAAAGCGCCCATTGGGCGCTTTTTGTTTTTACGGCGCTGCGTCCTGTGGCCGCTACGCCGAATACTTCTTGTCGAACTCGGCGATGGCCTCGAAACCCATCAGCTTGCTGAAGGACTGGAAGTCATACAGCGGTACGTTGAGGCCGGTGCTGGAGCGCGTCTGCTTGAGTCCCGTGTAGGCCTTTTCCAATGCCGCGCCGGCCGAGAGAAAGCCGAGGGCTGGAAAGATCGCCAGGCGGTAGCCGATGCGCTGCAGCTCGTCGGCGGAGAGCACCGGGGTGCGCCCGCCTTCGACCATGTTGGCCACCAGCGGCAGGTCGAAGCTTTTGCCGATGCACTCCATTTCCTCGATGCTCTCCGGGCTTTCGATGAACAGCATGTCGGCGCCGGCGCGGGCGTAGGCCTCGGCGCGGCGCAGCGCCTCGTCCAGGCCCAGGGTGGTGCGGGCGTCGGTGCGCGCGATGATCATGAAATCGGGGTCGCTGCGGGCGGCGGCGGCGACGCGGATTTTCGCCGCCATGTCGTCGATCGGCACCACCCGGCGGCCCAGCATATGGCCGCATTTTTTCGGAAACTCCTGGTCTTCCAGCTGGATCGCGCAGGCGCCGGCCGCCTCATAGCCGCGCACCGTATGGTCGACGTTGAGCAGGCCGCCGTAGCCGGTGTCGCCGTCGCAGATCAGCGGCGTGGAAGTGACGCGGCCGAACTGGGTGACGCGGTTGACCATGTCGGTATATGTCGCAATCCCCGCATCGGGCAGGCCGAGGTAGGAGGCGACCACGCCGTAGCCGGTCATGTACAGCGCCTCGAAGCCCATGCGGTCGGCGATCTTCGCCGAGATCATGTCGTAGACCCCGGGCGCGGCGATCAGCCGGCCGGCGGACAGGTGCGCCTTCAGCGCGGCGCGGCGAGTGGCCGTTTGCATGCTTGTCTCCTGTGGTGTCGGGGCACCGGGTCGGGTGCGCTGCCATGGTATGCGAAGGCGGCCGCGCGTGCCTGCCGCGGCCCTTTGCACGCATCTTGCGCATTAGCGTCAAGGGTTAAAAGATGTTTCTTGCAGCGGGCGGGGGGCAATTTGCGTTCTAATGCGGGATGTGGGCGCCACCCTGGACCCGCCCGGGACATTGATTTTCACTTACAAGCTGAATAATTTCTCTCATTTCCGCCTTTTTTCGGGATCGCCGGCCATGTCGGCGGCCAGGTGGCTGTGCGCCGCCTGCGGGCGGGGGTGGCGCGCCTGGGCCTGCCTGCTGCTGCTGGGCCTGGCGCTACCGGCTGTCGCGGCTGATTCCAAGGCGCAGCTTTCGGTCGTCACCCTGCAACTGAACTGGAAGCATCAATTCCAGTTTGCCGGCTATTACGCCGCCATCGAAAAGGGCTACTACCGCGACGCCGGTTTCGACGTTCTTCTCAAGGAATACCAGGACGGCGTCGATCCGGTCGATGCCGTGCTCAAGGGCAATGCCGATTACGGCATCGGCGCTTCCGAGCTGGTGCTGCGCTATGCCAAGGGCGCGCCCATCGTCGCGGTGGCGGCGATCCTGC
>DATAZV010000314.1:0-1621 GCA_036271855.1 Burkholderiales bacterium | reverse complement strand
GAAGGGGCGTATCTGCGCGGCTTCGTTTATGATTTCATCCACATGTACGCGCCTGACCTCGGGCGCGAGAAAGTGGACGCGGCGCTGAAGCGCGGCGCGGACTGAAACGACGAAGCGACGGGAAGGACGGCAATGGGTTTCGAGCCGGAGAGTGAAGACAAGAAAGGCCGGGAGTTTTTCCAGTCCGAGGTGTGGAAGGAAAAACGGGTCAAGGTGCCGCGCCCTGAGCTGGGCACCTGGCGCGAACCGGCGCGCGACCTCAAGGTTTACAAGCACACCGACGTGCTGGTGATCGGTGGCGGCCCCGCCGGCACCGCCGCCGCCGTCGCTGCCGCGCGCAGCGGGGCGGAAGTCACCCTGCTGGAACGCTACAACCATCTCGGCGGGCTTTCCACGGGCGGCCTGGTGATCTGGATCGACCGCATGACCGACTGGGACGGCAAGACCGTGATCGCCGGCATCGCGGGCGATTTGCTCGATCGCCTGCCGAAAGACGCCGTCGCCGGCCCGCCGCGCGAAACCTGGGGTTCGCGTGATCCGGCCGAAGTGGCGCACTGGTCGATCCGCACCGCCGCCTTTCACGGCGTGGTGACGCATTCGCCGACCATCGACCCGGAGTGGCTGAAGTGGGAGTCGATGCGCATACTCGCCGAGCACAAGGTGCACCTGATGCTGCATAGCTGGGCGGCGGCGCCCATCGTCGAAGGAACGACGATGAAAGGCGTGGTGTTCGAAAGCAAGGAAGGCCGGCAGGCGATTTTCGCCAGATGCGTGGTCGACTGCACCGGCGATGGCGATCTCTACGCCTTTGCCGGCCACCCCTACGAGTCGAACATCGTCGAGAGCGACATCAACCACTCGATGAACGTGTCGTGGACCTTCGGCGGCGTCGACATGGAACAGTGGCTGGCCTTCCGCGCCTCGCCCGCCTATAGCGACTTCATGGCGCGCGGGCGTGCCGCGGTCACCCTGTTTGAAAAACCCTTCGTTTCCTGGCGCAACGACGTCGCCCTGTTCATGGGGCCGCGCAAGTCGGGCGTCTCCTGCCTGGACGTCGAAGACCTCACTTATGTGGAATACGAATCACGCCGCCTGATGGTGGCGCACCTGGAGTTTTATCGCGCCCATGCACCGGGCTTCGTCGGTGCCTTCCTGATGCTCTCGGCGCCGCAGATGGGGGCGCGCCACAGCCGCCGCTTGAGCTCGGTCGCGCGCGTCACGCGCGAGCAATGGGATAGCGGCGTGGTCCATGCGGACGAGATCGGCGTCTCGCCCTCGCCCTCGCTGAAATTCCCCAGCATCTCGATCCCCTACGGCGCCCTGGTGCCGCAGCGCCTGGACGGCATTCTTGCCGCCGGGCGCCACATCGGCTGCGACCCCAACTCGCATTCCTTCCTGCGTGAAATCCCGCAATGCTGGGTCACCGGCCAAGCGGCGGGCACCGCCGCGGCGCTTGCTGCGAGTCAGGGCATCGCACCGCGCGCGGTCGATCCGGCCGAGTTGCAGCAGGCCCTGCTCAAGCAGGGTGTGCATCTGCGGCCTGCCCAAGCCACCCGCGCTGCGGCGTAGAAAAATTGGGGTCGGATCACTTTTGCAAGCCTCATCGCAAAAGTGATCCGAC
>DATAZV010000313.1:0-6610 GCA_036271855.1 Burkholderiales bacterium | reverse complement strand
CGGTGACGGTCCAGGTGTAGCTGCTTTCCTTGTTGGGCGACAGGCTGTTCGGCCCCTGATAGGGCGAGTTGAACGAGGGCTTGCCCTGCCAGATGTAGGTGGACTGGAACTTGGCGTCCCGGTTCTGCGTTTCAGGCAGCGGCGGCGTTGTCGTCTCTGCGCCCGGCTCCGCCGGGGTGATGGCTTCCTGCCCCTTGGGCACCGGCGGCGGCAGCTGGGCCTGCGCCTCGGCGCTGGCCAGCGCCGTCAGGCAGGCGAGAAAAAGGCTGCGCGAGAAGCGAAAGGGCGAGTGCATGCTTTATGTTGTTTTGTCAGGCCCGGAATACATGCTCCGGGAAAAGCAGCCCGCCATAGTGTGTCGCCGACATGACAGCTTCGTGAATGCACCCTTTGCTGCTTTTTGTTCAGGGTAGTTGTTCGCGGTCGAGCACGAAAACGAATTCGTCCCCCGCGCTCACCGTCACCCAGGTGAAGGGGGTATCCGGATACGCCTGTTCCAGGGCGTCGCGATTGTGGCCGATTTCCACCATCAGCTTGCCGCCGGGATTGAGGTGCGCCGGCGCGCGCTTGAGCAACTGGCGCACGATGTCCAGGCCGTCACGGCCGGCGGCCAGGGCCAGCGCGGGTTCGTGGCGGTATTCGGCCGGCAGGGCCTGCATCGACGGCGCGTCGACGTAGGGCGGGTTGGAGATGATCAAGTCGTAGCGCTTGTTCTTCAGCTTGCCGAACAGGTCGGACTCGATCGGGTGTACGCGGTCTTCGAGCGCGTAGTCGGCAACGTTGCGCGATGCCACCGCCAATGCATCCTTCGACAGATCCACCGCATCCACCTGCGCCTGCGGAAAGGCCAGCGCCAGCAGGATGGCCAGGCAGCCCGAGCCGGTGCACATGTCGAGGATGGAGGAGACCTGCTCCGGCTGCTCCACCCACGGGGCCAGTTCGTCGGGGATCAGCTCGGCGATGAAAGAGCGCGGCACCAGCACTCGCTCGTCGACGTAAAAGCGGTGCTCGCCCAGCCAGGCCTCCTGCGTCAGGTAGGCGGCCGGCACGCGCTCGACGGCGCGCTTTTCCAGCACCCGCAGCACGGCGTCGAGTTCGGAAACGGTCAGGCGCGCGTCGAGAAAGGGCTCAAGCAGATCCAGCGGCAGGTGCAGGGTATGCAGGATCAGGTAGGCGACCTCATCATAGGCGTCCGCCGAGCCGTGGCCGAAAAAGGCCTCGGCCGCGTTGACCCGCGAGATGCCGTAGCGCAGCAGGTCGCGCACGGTCTGCAACTGCGTTCGCGCTTGCCTGAACGTATTGTGTCCGGCAGCCTTGGCCGGCATGGCCTTTTTCAGCGCGGCTGCCTTGGTGGCGACCTTTTTGGCAGCGGTCTTCTTGACGGCGGTCTTGGCGGTTTTTTTCATTGTTGGCTGTGCTGCCGGCTTATGCCAGCAGTTGTTCCAGCGCCTTCCGGTAAATGTCTTTGAGCTGGTCGATGGCGGCGATGTCCACGTTCTCGTTGAGCTTGTGGATCGACTCGTTCACCGGCCCCAGTTCCACGACCTCGCGGCAGATGTCGGCGATGAAGCGGCCATCCGATGTACCGCCGGTGGTTGAGAGTTCGGTGGTGACGCCGGTCACCTGCTCGATGGCGCTGGCCAGCGCGCTCACCAGCACGCCGCGGGGCGTGATGAAGGGCTTGCCGGAGACGGACCATACGAGGTCGTAATCCAGTTTGTGGCGGTCCAGCAGGGCATGCACGCGCGCCTGCAGGCCCTCGATGGTGGACTCGGAGGAAAAGCGGAAATTGAAATCGATCACCACCTGGCCGGGGATCACGTTGGAGGCGCCGGTGCCGCCGTGGATGTTCGACATCTGCCAGGTGGTGGGCGGGAAATATTCATTGCCCTGGTCCCACACCTGGTTCACCAGTTCGGTGAGGGCAGGCGCTGCCAGATGAATCGGATTCTTCGCCAGGTGCGGGTAGGCGATGTGGCCCTGCACGCCCTTGACGGTGAGCTTGCCGGACATCGAGCCGCGCCGGCCGTTCTTGATCATGTCGCCCAGGGTATTCACCGCGGTGGGCTCGCCGACCACGCAATAGTCCAGGCGCTCGTTGCGGCTTTTGAGTGTTTCCACCACCTTGACGGTGCCGTTGACAGCCACGCCTTCTTCATCGGAGGTGATGAGAAAGGCGATCGAGCCTGCGTGCCTGGGATGGGCGGCGACAAACTCCTCGCAAGCCACCACCATCGCCGCCAGCGAGGTTTTCATGTCGGCCGCGCCGCGCCCATAGAGTCTACCGTCGCGGATAGTCGGCACGAAGGGGTCGGAATGCCATTGCTCCAGCGGGCCGGTGGGCACCACGTCGGTGTGCCCGGCGAAGCACAGCACCGGGCCGCTTGAGCCGCGGCGCGCCCACAGGTTTTGCACCCGGTCGGCGCCCGCGCCGAAGGCCATCGGCTCAAGTTTGAAACCCAGTGCCTGCAGGCGGCGGCCGAGCATCTGCTGGCAATCGCCGTCGGCCGGGGTGACCGAGCTTTGCGCGATCAGGTCGCGGGTCAGGGTGAAGGTAGGGGAGGCGGACATCAGAAATACTTTGCGTAGGTTTCGGGCGTGAAGCCCACGGACAAGGCGCCGTCGCGATCCAGCACCGGGCGCTTGATCACGGAGGGGTTTTCGAGCATCAGGGCCAGCGCACCGGCAGGCGAGGCCGCCTTGGCCTGCACTGCTTCGTCCAGCTTGCGCCAGGTGGTGCCCTTGCGGTTGATCAGCAGTTCGGGACCGAGGGCCTTGAGCCAGCCCTGCGCCAGAGCGGAGTCCAGGCCCTGCTTCTTGAAGTCGTGGAAGCTGTAGGGGATGCCCCGGGCATCAAGCCAGACCCGGGCTTTCTTCACCGTGTCGCAGTTGGGGATGCCGTAAAGAGTGACGGTTTTTGCCATGCGTGCTTTCGACGACGCGCGACGACGTCATTGTCGCCGCACCGGGCCGCCTTTTGCCTTTTCGTCGTTTTTCCACATGGAATCGTCCGGCTCTGCCGGCGATTCCATGCACATTAGACTCGCCAAAAGTAGGGGTGTACTTTTGGCGAATTTTCAATTGCTGTCTTCGGTGATCAGTGTGATTTCGGTGAAGGAAGCGCCGCCGGTCTCGACATGGTCCTCCTTCGCCTGCTCGCCCGGCATCTGCGGCAATGCGCCGGGCACCGAGGGTGGCGTCGCCTCGGAGTTGTTGAGCAGCCAGATCAGGTTGGAAGGCGAGTCGGCGTTGGCCATCGCCTCGTCCTGGCTGATCACGCCGTCGCGGATCATCTTGAAGAAGCATTGCTCGAAGGTCATCGAGCCGGGAGACATGGACTTGTCCATGGCTTCCTTCATTTCGCTGATTTCGCCCTTTTCGATCAGCTCGGCGATGTGGCGGGTGTTGAGCATCACTTCCACCGCGGCGGAGCGGCCGCCCTTCTTGTTGCGGATCAGGCGCTGCGAGACGATGCACTTGAGCGTGGCCGACAAGTCCTGCAGCAGGGCGGGGCGGTTTTCCAGCGGGTAGAAGCTGATGATGCGGTTGATCGCGTGGTACGAGTTGTTGGCGTGCAGGGTGGCCAGGCAGAGGTGGCCCGACTGCGCGTAGGCAATCGCCGCGGCCATGGTGTCCTTGTCGCGCACTTCGCCGATCAGGATGCAATCCGGCGCCTGGCGCAGGGCGTTTTTCAGGGCGACGCGGAAGTCCAGGGTGTCGCTGCCGACCTCGCGCTGGTTGACGATGGACTTCTTGTTCTTGAAAATGAATTCGACCGGGTCTTCCAGCGTCAGGATGTGGCCGCTCTTTAACTCGTTGCGGTAGTCCAGCATCGCCGCCAGCGAAGTCGATTTGCCGGAGCCGGTGGCGCCGACCATCAGGATCAGCCCGCGCTTTTCCATGATGGTTTCCTTCAGCACCTCGGGCAGGCCCAGGCTGTCGAAAGCCGGAATGTCACCCGGGATGTAGCGCACCACCACGGCGGGAGAGCCCTTCTGCTTGAAGGCGGAAATCCGGAAGGAGCCAAACGGCTCGAGGGTGAAGGCGCCGTTGAATTCCAGCGTGTCTTCATACTCCTTGATCTGTTTCGGGCTGAGCACCTCGTAGAGCAGCTTGATGATGGTGTCGCTGTCCATCACCTGCTGGTTCACCGGCACGGCCACGCCGTTGATCTTGATGTTGATCGGCGAGGAAACCGAGAGAAAAATGTCCGAGGCCTTTTTTTCGGCCATCAACTGGAACAGGCGTTTCATTGCTGACATGATTTTCTCCCTGCATCAGGTTCCGCGCCCAAAATGGGTGCGGAGGTAAGGCTGGCGGCGCGTGCCGCCTAATGGATCGGACGGGTGTTTTTTCAGTCGCCCCGGAGCAGTTCGTTGATTCCGGTCTTGGCGCGGGTCTGGGCGTCGACCCGCTTTACGATCACCGCGCAGTACAAGTTTACCTTGCCTGTGGAATCCGGCAAGGAGCCCGGCACCACCACCGAACCCGAGGGTACCCGGCCGTAGCTGACCTGGCCGGTGGCGCGGTCGAAAATCTTGGTCGACTGGCCGATGAAAACGCCCATCGACAGCACCGAATTCTCTTCCACGATCACCCCTTCGACCACTTCGGAGCGGGCGCCGATGAAGCAATTGTCCTCGATGATGGTGGGGTTGGCCTGCAGCGGCTCCAGCACCCCGCCGATGCCCACGCCGCCGGAGAGGTGCACGTTCTTGCCGATTTGCGCGCAGGAGCCGACCGTGGCCCAGGTGTCGACCATCGTGCCTTCATCGACATAGGCGCCGATATTCACGTAGGAGGGCATCAGCACGACGTTTTTCGCCATGTAGGCGCCGCGCCGGGCCACCGCCGGGGGCACCACGCGCACGCCGGCGCGGGCGAACTGGGTGGCGTCCATATTGGCGAACTTGGTCGGCACCTTGTCGTAATACTGCACGGCGCCGCCGCCGGGCATCGGGGCGTTGTCTTCCAGGCGGAAGGACAGCAGCACCGCCTTCTTGATCCATTGGTGCACCACCCAGTCGCCGCCGATTTTTTCGGCGACGCGGATCTTGCCCTGGTCCAGTTCGTTGATCACGTGTGCGACGGCCTCGCCGACCTTGGCGGGCGCCTTGCCGGGCGAGAGTTCGGTGCGCTTTTCCCACGCGTCGTTGATGGTTTGTTCGAGTTGGTCCATGGTTCGTTTCGGCTTTTGGTTAAACGGTTTGTGACGGAATCAAAGGGTGCGGCAGAATTCGACGATGCGCTGAGCCGCTTCGATGCAGGGCGCCGGCTCGGCCACCAGGGCCATGCGCACGTAGCCGCGCCCGGGGTTTTCGGCACCCTCGCCGCGCGCCAGGTAGCTGCCCGGCAGCACGGTGACGCCTTGTTCGGCGTACAGCCGCTGCGCGAACTCTGTATCCGAGGGGCTGGGAACGGGGACCCACACATAAAACGCCGCATCCGGCAGGCGCACGTCCAGCGCTTGCTTGAGAATCGGCATGACGGCCGCGAATTTTTCCACGTACAGGCGGCGGTTTTCGCGCACGTGGGCCTCGTCGTTCCAGGCAGCCACACTGGCGGCCTGGACGGGTAGGGCCATGGCGCTGCCGTGGTAGGTGCGGTAAAGCAGGAATTTCCTGATGATGGCGGCGTCGCCGGCGACAAAACCCGAGCGCATGCCCGGCACGTTGGAGCGCTTGGACAGGCTGGAGAACATCACCAGGCGCTCGAAGTCGCGGCCCAGCATCTGCGCCGCCTGCAGGCCGCCCAGCGGCGGCTTGTCTTCATCGAAATAGATTTCGGAATAGCACTCGTCGGAGCCGATGATGAAGCCGTACTTGTCGGACAGGGCGAAGACTTCCTTCCAGTCGTCCAGGGTCATCACCGCGCCGGTGGGGTTACCGGGCGAGCAGACGATCAGCAACTGGGTGGCTTTCCACACGCTGTCGGGAATCGCCGAAAAATCGCAGGCGAAGTTGCGCGCCGGCATCGTGGGGGCGTAATAGGGCGTGGCGCCGGCCAGAATCGCCGCGCCTTCATAGATTTGGTAGAACGGGTTGGGGCAGACCACGGTGGCGCCGGGCCGGCTGCCGTCGACGATGGTCTGGGTCAGGGCGAACAGGGCCTCGCGCGAGCCGTTCACCGGCAGCACCTCGGTGGCGGGGTCGACCTTGGGCAATTGATAGCGGCGCATCAGCCAGGCCGCCATCGCCTGTTTCAGGGCCTCGGTGCCGGCGGTGGCGGGGTAGGCCGAGAGGCCGCCCAGGTTGGCCGTCAGGGCCTGCTTGATGAAGTCCGGGGTGGCATGTTGCGGCTCGCCGATGCCCAGACTGATGGGTTTTTTGGCGGCGGGCGGGGTGATGCCGGCAAACAACAGGCGCAGTTTTTCGAACGGGTAGGACTGCAGCAGATCAAGGCGCGGATTCATCCCGCAATTATAAGGGGCGGCGCCCCTTTTCAGCCTTGCAGACCGGCGGGGCGCGGCTGGGCAGGGGGCAGGCCAAATCGCCCAAATGGGGCCGAATTGCCGCTTTGCTTACGCGAAGCGGCGGAGGCGTTCGGGCAGAAAATGCCAGCGTAAATCAGCACTGGCTCAATTTTTTGTCTTGCCCGACCTGGTATGGGC
>DATAZV010000312.1:0-9121 GCA_036271855.1 Burkholderiales bacterium | reverse complement strand
TGGATGACCGCGATCAACTGTTTCGCGGTCACGCCGGACGTACTCGAAAAACTGGCCTTCGGCGAGAGCGACGCCAAGGAGGCGGCGCTGGCCACCATCGTCGGCGGCGGCGACGAAACCGCCATTCCCCTGCTGCAGGCGCTGATGGACGATGGCGTGCAGACCAGCCCTGACAAGAAGGTGTATATCGTCAAGGACGGCAAGGGAGTCGACGCGGCCAGCGGCAAGGCGGTCGATCCGCTGCCCGACAATCTCGAAGACGTGGTGATCGCCAACGTGATGCGCAAGCAGATCGGCCTGGCGATCGCGGCCCTGCGCCTGACCTCGGCCGACAAGGATGTGCGCCTGGCGGCGGTGAAAGAGCTGCAGGGCAATGCGGATGAAGATGTGCTGCCGGCCCTGGCCAAGGCACTGGCGAAGGAAACCGATGCCCAGGTGAAGACCCTGCTGACCCTGACCCAGGCCTCGATCCAGTTGCAGAGCAAGGACAAGGCGACGCGGATCAAGGCGATCAACGAGCTGGCCAAGAGCAACAACCCGAACACCAAGACCTTGCTTCTGGGGTTGCTGGAGAAAAAGGGCGACCAGTACGTGGAAGCCGACCCGGAAATCCGCTCGGCGGCGCAAGGCTCGCTCAATGCCGTGCAGGGCAGGCTTTCCACCGGCGAGCGCTATGCGCAGATATTCTCCGGCATCTCGCTGGGCTCCATCCTGTTGCTGGCTGCGCTGGGCCTGGCGATCACCTACGGCCTGATGGGCGTGATCAACATGGCGCACGGTGAGCTGATCATGGTTGGCGCCTACAGCACCTACTTTGTACAAAACCTGTTCAAGGCGCATGCGCCGGGGGCGTTCGACTGGTACCTGCTGGTGGCGGTGCCGGTGTCGTTCATGGTGGCGGCGGGCGTCGGCATGGTGCTGGAGCGGGTGGTGATCCGCTGGCTCTACGGCCGGCCGCTGGAGACCCTGCTGGCCACCTGGGGCATCAGCCTGATGCTGATCCAGCTGTGCCGCACGATTTTCGGCGCACAGAACGTGGCGGTGGAAAACCCGGTGTGGATGTCTGGCGGGGTCGAGATCATGACCGACATCGTGCTGCCCTACAGCCGCATTGTCATCATCGGCTTTGCCTTCGCGGTGCTGCTGCTGGTGTGGGTGATGCTGACGCGCACCCGCCTGGGCCTGTTCGTGCGGGCGGTGACGCAAAACCGCAGCATGGCCGCCTGCGTCGGCGTGCCGACCAAGCGCATCGATACCTGGTGCTTCGGCCTGGGCTCGGGCATCGCCGGGCTGGCCGGCTGCGCGCTGTCGCAGATCGGCAATGTCGGGCCTGATCTCGGGCAGAACTACATCGTCGACTCCTTCATGGTGGTGGTGCTGGGTGGTGTCGGCCAGCTCGCCGGTACGGTGTACGCGGCGATGGGCCTGGGCATTGCCAACAAGTTCCTCGAAGGCATGGCGGGGGCCGTGCTGGCGAAGATCTGCATCCTGGTATTCATCATCGTGTTCATCCAGAAGCGGCCGCAGGGCCTGTTCGCGATCAAGGGGCGCTTTGCCGATGCCTGAAGCCCGCATTTTGGAAAAATCCCTGTTCTCGCGGCTCTACGGGCCGCGCGGCTGGATCGCGGTGGCGGTGCTGGCGCTGATCGCGCTGGTGCTGATTCCCCTGAGCAACCTGATGGTGCCGGCGGACAGTTTTTTCCATGTCTCCGACTACGCTGTCTCCCTGGTCGGCAAGTTCATGTGCTACGCCATCGTGGCGCTGGCGATGGACCTGATCTGGGGCTACACGGGCATCCTGTCGCTCGGCCATGGCGTGTTTTTCGCGCTTGGCGGCTACGCCATGGGCATGTACCTGATGCGCTCGATCGGGCATGACGGCGTCTACAAGAGCGACCTGCCGGACTTCATGGTTTTCCTCGACTGGAAGGCCTACCCCTGGTACTGGAAGTTCACCGACAACTTCTGGTATGCCTGCCTGCTGGTGGTGCTGGTGCCGGGCGCCCTGGCTTTCGTATTCGGTTTCTTTGCCTTCCGCTCGCGCATCAAGGGCGTGTACTTCTCCATCATCACCCAGGCAATGACCTTCGCCTTCATGCTGCTGTTTTTCCGCAACGATACGGGCTTCGGCGGCAACAATGGCTTTACCGACTTCAAGCGCATTCTCGGCATTCCGATCGCCACCTCCAGCATGCGCATGACGCTGTTCGCACTGTCGGCACTGGCGCTGATCCTGATGCTGCTGATGGCGCGTTACCTCGTCACCTCCAAGCTGGGCCGGGTGCTGACGGCGATCCGCGATGCCGAGAGCCGGGTGATGTTCACCGGCTACAACCCGGTCAACTACAAGCTGTTCATCTGGACCCTGTCGGCGGTGATGTGCGGCATCGCCGGCGCGCTTTACGTGCCGCAGGTCGGCATCATCAACCCCTCTGAGATGTCGCCGGCGAACTCGATCGAGATCGCCATCTGGGTGGCGGTGGGCGGGCGCGGCAGCCTGATCGGCGCGATCCTCGGCGCCGGCATTGTCAACTTCGCCAAGAGCTGGTTCACGGTGGCGTTTCCAGAGTACTGGCTGTTTTTCCTCGGCGCCCTGTTCATCGTGGTGACCCTGTTCCTGCCCACGGGGGTGACGGGCTGGTTCTCGCGCTTTGCGCAAAAGGCCAAGGCATGAGCGCCGTCCATTCGACCGGCGCCGGCGAGGGCATCACCGATCGCATCGTCACCGAAGAGGTCGATACCCTGAAGGGGCCGATTCTCTATCTCGAGGACATCTCGGTCAGCTTCGACGGATTCAAGGCGCTGAACAAGCTGACCTTGACCATCGAGCGCGGCGAACTGCGCTGCATCATCGGCCCCAACGGCGCAGGCAAGACCACCATGATGGACGTGATCACCGGCAAGACGCGGCCGAACACGGGCACGGCGTATTTCGGCCAGACCATCGACCTGACCAAGCTTTCAGAGCCGCAGATCGCCACCGCCGGTATCGGCCGCAAGTTCCAGAAGCCGACGGTATACGAGCAGCATACGGTGTTCGAAAACCTCGAACTGGCGATGAAGGCCGACAAGGGCGTGTTCGCCAGCCTGAAGGCGAAGCTCTCCGGCGAGGCGCGCGACCACATTGCTTCGGTGCTGGAAGAAATCGCACTCACGCAGCGCGCCTACGAGCCCGCCGGCCTGCTGTCGCACGGTCAAAAGCAATGGCTGGAAATCGGCATGCTGCTGATGCAGGAGCCCAAGCTGCTGCTGCTGGACGAGCCGGTAGCCGGCATGACCGACGAAGAGACGATGAAAAGCGCCGACCTGTTCCTGACCCTGGCCGGCAAGTATTCCGTCGTGGTGGTCGAGCACGACATGGACTTCGTCAACAAGATCGCCAAGACCGTCACCGTGCTGCACGAGGGCAGCGTGCTCGCCGAGGGCACCATGGACCAGGTGCAAAACGACGAACGCGTGATCGAAGTCTATCTGGGCCGCTAACCGTGCTTACCATTTCGAATGTCAACCAGTTTTACGGCGGCAGCCACACGCTGCGCAATGTCAGTTTCGAGGTGCCGCACGGCGCCTGCACTACGCTGCTGGGCCGCAACGGTGTCGGCAAGACCACGCTGCTCAAGTGCCTGGTCGGGCTGGTGCCGATCAAGTCCGGCAGCCTGATGTGGGAAGGCCGGGACATCTCGAAGCTTTCGCCGGACCAGCGCGCGCGTTCCGGCATCGCTTATGTGCCGCAGGGCCGGGAAATTTTTCCGCGTTTGACCGTCGAAGAAAACCTGCTGATGGGCCTGGCCGGCCAGCCCGGCGGCGCGAAAATTCCGCCGCGCATCTTCGAAATGTTCCCGGTGCTCAAGGACATGATGGGCCGGCGCGGCGGCGACCTCTCCGGCGGCCAGCAGCAGCAGCTGGCGATCGGCCGCGCCCTGGCGATGAAACCCAAGCTGTTGATCCTGGACGAGCCGACCGAGGGCATCCAGCCCTCGATCATCAAGGACATCGAGCGCTGCATCCGTGCGCTGGCGCAAAGCGGGGAAATGGCGATTTTGCTGGTGGAGCAGTATTACGACTTCGCCGAATCGCTGGCAGACCACTACGTGGTGATGTCGCGCGGCGAGGTGGTGAAGTCAGGCACTGGCGAGACGATGAAGACGGACAACGTCAGGTCCCTTCTTTCGGTTTAAGCCGGTGGAACAGGACGAAATCGCCTCGGCCGCCGCGATGCTGCTGCAGGCGCGCCGCTCCGGGCAATGGCTGGACGGATTGCCCGCGGCGCTGACTCCGCAAAACGAGATCGATGCCTACGCCGTGCAGGATGCGGTGATGCGCGAGATCCGTCCCGTCGGTGGCTGGAAGGTCGGCGCGCGCGGGCCGGAGGCGGTACCCAACTGCGCACCCCTTACTCGTGGTTTGATCTTCGCTCAGGGCGAATCCTTGCCTGGAGAGCTATTACGCTTGCGCGGCGTCGAGGCCGAAATTGGCTTTATTCTCAGTGCGGATTTGCCGCCACGCGCCGCGCCTTACAGCATCGATGAGATCGCCGGCCACATCGGGAGCGTGCATCCGACGCTGGAGATTGTCGAGTCGCGCTATGCCGATTTTCGCCAGGTCGCACCGATGTCGGTGCTGGCGGACTCCAACAGCAATGGCGCGCTGATTGTCGGGCCGGCGGTGCCGGCGCAAAGCCGCGATGCCTATGGGCGCCTTGGCGTCAGCCTCAAGTTCGACGGTGTGGAAAAGATTGCCACCAACGGCGGTAATCCAGCCATCGACTTGTTGCGTTTACTGACATGGCTCGCCAATCACTGCGCGGTGCGCTGTGGCGGCTTGCGGCGCGGCGAAATAGTGACGACCGGCTCGCACACCGGGATGCTGTTTGCTGCGCCGGGTATGCGGGTCGAAGCAAGCTTTGCAGGCTTGGGCGGCGTCGCGGTGAGCCTCTAAGCTCAGGTGCTCCACAAGCGCGGCGTAATCGCCGCATGACCGGCGAGAGCGGGGCGCAAGACCTGCCAGAGTGCGGCGAACGCCTGTTTCGCATCCTCGCTCGAAGGCCCGAGATAGCGGGCCGCGAGCAGATTGGGCAAGCGCGTCAGCGCGAGTCTGGAGATATCCGCACGCGAGGCGATTGCCATGCGGGCCTCATCGAGCAGGGCTTGGGTCACAGGCCGCCCGGCGGCCAGCAGGGTGCCGCAGACGGTGGCACCGGCGAACCCGGCAGCCGAGGAAAGAGCGCCGCTTCCGCCATCGAGCGCGCCCTGTTCGTTCCATAGCAGTCTGCCGTTTTGGCGCAAGCTGAAACGCTGGCGGTGGCGCCCGCTGTCGAAACTTTCACCGGAGGCGCTTCGGCCCAGGCATAGCACTTCCCAGCCGAGGTAGAGCGCGTCCTCCCCAAGCTCGACCCGGGTGGCGCTCAAGGTGTCGGCCTGGTTGTAGACGATGGCTTCCTGCGGTAGCCATTCCAGCGCCGCGCCGGCGGCGACGCGCACGGTGACTTCCTGGCGTGCCTGGCGGCCGTTGGCCTTGTACCATTTGGTGGCGCCTGGCGTGGTGATCAGCGCATGCGCGCCGGCGCCGACTTCCACCTCGATATGCAACTGGTCGCCGCCGGCGATGCCGCCGGGCGGGTGCACGATTACCGCATGGCAGATCCGCTCGCCTTCCGGATACAGCGCTTTTTGCACCCGCAGGGGACCGCTATGCTCGCGGCGGGTGAGGGTGGTGCGCGGCGCTTGCGGGCAAGCGAATTCGAGTCGGAGCGATGCTTCCCAGCCGGCGTGGGCCAGGGCCGACGCCACGGCCTGCATCAGGCGTAGCCGTCCATCACGATCACGTCGACCAGGTCGCCGGGCTTGACGCTGCCCTGCTCGTGGCGCAGGACGACAAAGCAATTGGCCTCCGACATCGAGCGCAAGATGCCCGAGCCTTGGGCGCCCGTGATGCGTACGGTGGTTTCGCCGTTTTTGATTTCGAGAATGCCGCGCTGGTATTCGGTGCGGCCCGGCTTTTTGCGCATCGCTTCCTGCGACTTCACCTGCAGCAGCGGCAGGTCGAGGTCTGCGCGGCCCATCATGTGCAGCAAGGCGCCGCGAACGAAGTGGTAGAAGGTGACCATCACCGCCACCGGGTTGCCCGGCAGGCCGAACAGGTAGGCCGAGCGCTCGCCATTCGAAATACGGCCGAATGCCATCGGCCGGCCGGGACGCATGGCGATGCGCCAGAACACCACTTCGCCCAGTTGCTTCATGATCTGCTTGGTGTGGTCGGCCTCGCCCACCGAGACGCCGCCGGAAGTGATGACCGCATCGGCCTCGGCCGCGGCCAGGCGAAACGCGGCCTCCAGCGCCGCCGGGTCGTCCTTCACCACGCCCATGTCGATGATCTCCACGCCCATGCGGGTGAGCATGCCGAACAGGGTGTAGCGGTTCGAGTCGTAGACCTGGCCCTCGGAGAGCGGCTGGCCGACCGAACGCAACTCGTCGCCGGTGGAAAAGAAGGCGACGCGCAATTTGCGCCGTACCTTGATCTCGGCGATGCCCAGCGAGGCCATCAGCCCCAGTTCGGTTGGGCGCATCAGCGCGCCCGCCAGCAGCGCAGGTTTGCCTTTTTGCAGATCCTCGCCCGCCAGGCGCCGGTTCGAGCCGGCTTCCTGGCCGGGGGGAATGGTGATGCGCTTGGCGTCGGTTTTCACCAGTTCCATCGGAATCACGGTGTCGCAGCCGTAGGGCATCACCGCGCCAGTGGTGATACGTACGCATTCGCCCGGGCCGGGGCGGCCGGTATATTCGCTGCCGGCCAAGGCCGCGCCGATTTCGGTGAGCGTGACCGGCGCATCGGTGCTCAGATCGCTGGAGCGCAGCGCCCAGCCGTCCATTGCCGAGTTGTCATGCGCCGGCACGTTGATCGGCGAGATGATGTCTTCGGCCAGCACGCGGCCTAGCGCGGCGCGGATCGCCACCTGCTCGAAGCCTTGCGCCGGCTTGACGAAGGTACGGATGACTTCGTTGACCTTGGACACAGGCAGGGCACTCGGGTCGTAGCCGTCGATGCAGCTGACCACCGCCTCCAGCGACGAGTCGGTGGCGAGCACCGCCTCCACTGCTTTTTCGACCTTGTCCGCCGTGCGCCGGCGCGGGCCTCCCTTGGCGCTCTTGCTGCGCCGATCCACGGTCGGGGCCGCGGCTGGAGTCGAAGGTGCGGGCGCAGTGCTAGCCGTTCCGTTGATCAAGGATTCGAGGATCGCAACATGCTCGACGGGAATCGCCGCTTCGACAGGCGCGGAGCGCTTGAAGCGCGCCTTTGGCGGCCGAGGCGGCGGCGGCAGGCCTTTTTCGTAGGCTGCGAGTTCCTCGGGCGTATTGATGTTGCCGAACTGTGCTTCATCGTCGAACTCGACGTGCACTACTTTCAAGGTGTCGTACCAGGCGTCGATCTTGCGCCCGCCGCCCTTGAGGAACTCGGTCAGGTGCTCCAGCACCGAGCGCCGCGCCAGGGCGAACACCGGGTGCGGCTGGTCGCCGGTCATCACCACGGCGATTTGCGCGGCGCTATTCTGCAGGGCGTCGAACATCCGCTCGACCAGGTCTTGGGGGAAAAACGGCGAGTCGCAGGGCACGCTCATCAGGTAGGGCCGGCGCGATACCGACAGGCCCGCATGCAGGCCGGCCAGCGGCCCGGCATAGGTGCCGATGGCGTCCGATACCACGCGCACGCCGAAGGACTTGTACTGCTCGTGGTTCTGGTTGACGTTGATCACCATGCCGCCCACCTGCGGCGCCAGGCGCTCGAACACGTGGTCGATCAGGCGCTTGTCCTTGAACTGGATCAGCGCCTTGTCGTTGCCGCCCATGCGCGAGCTGCGGCCGCCCGCGAGGATCAGGCCGGTGATGGATTCCTTTTGTGCCGGGGTCATGCGTATTGTGTGGTCAAGGTTTTGCTGAAGCGCTGTTTGCCGGTGAACAGCAGGTAGTGCTTGCCCTGGCAGCGGCCGATCATGGTGATGCCGGTGCGCTCGGCGATCTCGTGGCCCATTTGCGTCAGGCCGGAGCGCGATAGCAGGAAGGGGATGCCCATTTGCGCGCACTTGATCACCATCTCGGAAGTCAGGCGCCCGGTGGTGTAGAAGATCTTGTCGCCGCCGGTGAGGCCGTCCAGCCACATCTGGCCGGCGATGGCGTCGACCGCATTGTGCCGGCCGACGTCCTCGACGAACATCATGATCGCGCCGCGCTCGCCGCTGTTGGCGCACAGCGCGCAGCCGTGCACAGCGCCGGCCTGCTTGTAGATCGACTCGTACTTGCGCACGTTGTCCATCACCGCGTACAGCACTTCTTCGGACAGCCGGGCGTCTACGGGAAAGGTCACCTGGTCGATTTCTTCCATCAGGTCGCCGAACACCGTGCCCTGGCCGCAGCCACTGGTCACGGTGCGCTTGCCCAGCTTGTCTTCGATGCCCTTGCGCTCCCAGAAGTCGCCCGTGCGGGTGGTGATGGCTACGCTATCGGTCTCCCAGTCCACCTGCACCGCCGCCAGTTCCTCCACCGAGCGCAGCAGGCGCTGGTTGCGCAGGTAGCCGATGGCCAGGGCCTCGGGGGCGCCGCCCAGGGTCATCAGGGTTACCAGCTCGCGTTTGTCGAGATACAGCGTCAGGGGGTGCTCGCCGGCGATCGGCGTCGGCACCACTTCGCCGCGTTCGTTGATCGCATCGACTTCGTAGGTGGCCGGGCGGGCCGCATGGGTCAGGGTGGGGCGCTGCATGAACGAATTCTAAACGAGGTCAAGCCCGCAGCAGCGCAGTTACACTATGCCCGAGTCAAGAATACGAAGTGCGCGAGGAGCAGCCATGAGTTTTGTTCTGTACGAAGAAGAGGGCGGGGTGGTCACCCTGACCCTGAACGCGCCGGACGAGCGCAATGCCCTTTCCACGCCGGCGCAATGGGCCGAAGTGGTGGCCGCCTGCGAGCGCGTGCAGGCCGACATGAGCGTCAAGGCAGTGATTCTAACGGGTGCCGGGAGTGCCTTTTGCGCCGGCGGCAACGTCAAGGACATGCGCGACAAGAAGGGCATCGCCGCCGGCAACCCGAATGACATTCGCGAGGGCTACCGCGCCGGCATCCAGCGCATTCCGCTC
>DATAZV010000311.1:0-25602 GCA_036271855.1 Burkholderiales bacterium | reverse complement strand
GGAACTCCGTTCCAGCCAGGCGGCCCAAGCTGTGTGGCGCCGAAGCTCCGGCGCCTTAACCCACAGGAGCCGCCATGAACCAGGACAAGCCCACTCCCGGCACGCCCAAGCAGTCGGACCAGGCCAAGCCGCGCCCCGAGCACAAGAACCCCGCCGGTGAGGAAAAACGCGTCGACCAGGCGGTGGAGGACAGCTTTCCCGCCAGCGACCCCAGCTCGGAAACTCAGCCCAAGCCGACGCGCGGCAAGAAGTAACCGGCTGCATTCTTGCAGTCGCCGGCTACTACGGTTGTGGTCGAAACCTGAGAAAACCTGAGTTTTTTCGCAAATTCGTTTTGTGCCGCCTGCGAAATGACGGTGAATGATGGTGGTTTTTAACTACACGCGTGGTAAGTAGGTACTCGCGCACAGCGCGCGCAATTTGCAACCACTCGCAAACGAACGCGCGCGTCGCTGCGCATCGGCGGCACGCGGCCGGGAACAACTCGAGTTTGGGGTGGACGCAGGCATGCGGAAAACAGAACATCGATTCAATCCTGATGTTCCAAGCATACGCAAGTCGATCAACTAAGTGTGGTTGATTTTCACCCGCGCCAAAAGCGCCGGTTTGGGGGCGCGTGCGTCTATAATTTCCGCCAAGCCTGCCCGAACGACAGGCTGCCATAACAACTACCGGAGACCCCCATGCGCCACTTTCCCGCTGCCGCCCTGGCCGCGACCCTGCTGCTTTCCGCCCTTGCCTGCGCCCCGGCATCCGCCCAGCCGGTGCCTGATACCAAGGGATTCATCCGCGCCACGCCGGACGAGATCCAGTGGAAATCGGCCGCGCTCGGGGTGAAAAACGTGGTGCTCTACGGCGACCCCTCCAAGCCCGGACTCTACGTCGTGCGCAACACCTTCCCGCCCGGCATCATGAGCGCGCCGCATTATCATTCGCAGGACCGCTTCGTGGTGGTGATCAAGGGCACCTGGTACACCGGCACCGACGATTCGTGGGACCCGGCCACCACCAAGGGCCTGGGGCCGGGCAGCTACATGATGCATCCGAAGGGTGGGGTCCATTTCGACGGCGCCAAGGATGAGGAGGTGATCGTGCAGATCACCGGCATGGGACCGGTCGAGACCGTGCCCAGCTACCCGCAGGGGCCGCGTTTTGGGGCGCCGCACAAGATGAAATAGCGCGGCGGCACTGCCGCGGCCGGACCGGCGGCGGCAGTGCGGCGCGACGTTACGGCCGCACCGTCGCCGGCGGCGGCGCTGGTTCCCTGCTCGACCGGTAGCTGGTCTTGAGGTCTTTCAGCGCGGTGTTGCGTTCGTGGCGCAGGTCCGACTCGCACTTGCGCCGCTCGGCACCGGCGTAGTCGATGCAGGTGACGAAACGGTGGCTGAAGTCTTCTTTCACGCGCTCTTTTTGCGTGCGGTATTCGGCGTCGGTCATCGCCAGTGCCGGCGCCGCGCAGGCGAGCGTGGCGGCAGCGATGGCGATCAGGGCTGGAAGTCTTGGCATGTTGCGCTCCTTGGTGTTCAAGCGGGCTGTGCACCGCCGTGAAACGGAGTCGGCGCGGGAAATCCGGCGCCGATCCGAAAGTGCCAGCCTAGGGCCGGCGTGCGCGCGCGTCTGTCGGCGCGCGCGCAGGCGTGCTGTCGGCGCAATCCCACATGCCGGCGACAAACGGCCGGCCCGCGATCAGGCGCCGGCGCGCGCCTTGCGTTTTTTCGGCACCGCCGCTTCGCTGATGACGCCATCAAGCGCGGCCGACATCAGCGCCGGCACATCGGCGGTGTTGCGCTCGCGGGTCACCGCCAGCGCCAGCCGGGTCAGGCCGGACTGGAATTGCCGGTGTTTCGCCGGGGCCAGCGCAGCCCAGGTGTCGGCGATTTCGGCGCTGCGCGCACGGATGATGTTGGCGGCCTCGACGTAGACCCGCAGGATGTTGAGAATGTCGCGGACGGCCTCCAGCGCATCGGCGCCCAGCGGCTTGGCGGCGCGCTTGCGCGCGGCGGCGGTGGCGCGGGCGAGCTGCGCACCGAGCGCGTGGGCGAGGTGGGCGCAGAGGCCGGTGGCGTCGCCCTTGGGCGCAAGCGTTTCGAGCAGGGAGGCGCCGGCGGCGGCAGCGTCCCCGGTTGCGGCCAGGCCGGCCGTGACTGCGGGCCAGAGGCCGCGAGACTTTTTGGCGGTGGCGCGTCTGGGCGCTGTTTTTTTCACCACCGGTTTCTTTTTTGGCGCCGGGCGGGCGGCGGCTTTGCGGGGGACGGCTTTTTTCATTTCGGCTGGCGCAATCGATGGCGTAAGGGCGCCATTATTGCCCGGAAAGCCGGCTGGCCCGCCGCGCGCACGCGCACGGCCCGGTTTGGACTATGCTTGCGGCCTCGCCATGCAGCCATACCGATCCAGGATCATCATGCACAAGCTGCTCCAACTCGTCGCCCTTTCGCTGCTCGCCTGCGCCGCTGCGGCGCAGGCGCAATTGCCGGACCCGCTGGTGCGCGCCGAGGGCCTGAACCAGGCGACAACGCACGTATGGGTGATTCCCGACAACAGCGTGCCCCTGGTGCCCAACGTCGGCATCGTGGTGGGGACCAAGTCGGTGCTGGTGATCGACACCGGCCTGGGGCCGCGCAATGGCGCCACCGTGCTGGCGGCGGCGCAAAAACTTGCGGGCGCGCGCCAGATGTACCTGGTGGCGACGCATTTCCATCCCGAGCATGACCTGGGGGCGCAGGCGTTTCCGGCTTCAACGCTGATGATCCGCTCGGCCGACCAGCGCCGCGACATTTCCGAATTCGGCCTGCAACTGGCGAACGTGTTTTCCGCGCGCTCGCCGATCAACGCCGAACTGCTCAAGGGCGCGGACTACCGCACCGCCAACATCAGCTTCGGCCAGGACCTGGTGCTGGACCTGGGCGGAGTGCGCGTATCGATGTATGCGATGGGGCCGAACCACACGCGCGGCGACATCGCCATCTGGGTGGAGACCGATCGCGTGCTGTTCGCCGGCGACATCGCGATGCGCGCGCAGCCGGCCTTCGCCAGCCCCTACTCCAGCCTGGCGCACTGGCTGGAAAGCCTGGACCGGCTGCAGGCGCTGAAGCCGGTGCTGGTGGTGCCCAGCCACGGGCCCAGCGGCGGGGTGGAACTGATCGAGGGCTACCGCGCCTACCTGAACGAGGTGCGCGACCGCGCCACGGTGGAGAAGCGCGCCGGCAAGACGGCGGAGCAGGCGGCCGATGAGGTGAACGGCGCGATGAGCGGGCGCTACCCGGACCGCGGACGACTCGCCGGTGCGGTGAAGGCGGCGTACGCGGAGGCGAAGTGACGCTGCGCATGCATGACGCAGCGTTGCACTTAAGCCGATGAAAAAACCCGTTCTCGCCTGGATCGTCCAGATCACGCTTGCGCTGACCGCGCTGAGCTATGCGGCGGGCGCGGTGTTTTCGGTGCTTGGCGGCGTCGGGCGCTGGTACATCCTGCTGCCGGCGCTGACCGGCATTTTGATCGGCGGGCTGATCGCGTTTTGCGCCGGGCGCCTGCTGTGGCAGAGCACGCAGCAGTCAGTGCGCAGCCGCAGCCTGGTGATGTTTCTCTGGGCGGTGCTGCTGATCTACCCGGTGACCAATGTGATGAGCGCGATCGGCTGGTACCCGCCGAAAATGCAGCTCGCGCCGGAGCAGATGCAGGGCGCGGCCATCGCCGAGGCGGCGCGCTACGTGCTGCTACTGGCGCTGATCGCCTGGCTTTCCTTCAGCAAATCGACGCGCGCTTATCTGGAAGCGAAGCGGCGCGCGCCCAGCCTGTTCGCCTTCGGTGCGCCGGCGGATGCGCCGCAGAGCACCGACTGAATTCGTTCGATCACGACAAGATGCAAAACGAGACCCCGATTTCCCCGCTGGCCGATGTGCGCATTCTCGACCTGTCGCGCCTGGTAGCCGGCAACATCACTTCGCACGTGCTGGCCGACATGGGCGCCGACGTGATCAAGATCGAGGGGCCGCCGCACGGCGACGATTTGCGCAACTGGAGCTGCGAGGGCGTCTCGACCTACTGGAAGGTGTATAGCCGCAACAAGCGCAGCGTGGCGCTGAATCTGCGCTCCGCGGACGGCAAAGCGGCACTCCGAAAGCTCGCCGAGACGGCAAATGTGCTGATCGAAAACTTCCGCCCCGGCACCCTGGAAAAAATGGGCTTCGCGCCGGACGCGCTGCATGCGCTCAATCCGAAGCTGATCGTGGTGCGGGTTTCTGGCTGGGGCCAGACTGGGCCGTATGCGCACAAGCCGGGCTTCGGCTCGCTGATCGAGGCGATGTCCGGCTTCGCGGCGATGAACGGCTACGCCGACCGGCCGCCGGTGCTGCCGCCCTTCGCCATGGCTGATTGCATGGCGGGGATGTTCGCGGCGGTGGGCATCATGAACGCGCTGCGCCATGTCGACCAGGGCGGCGCCGGGCAGACCATCGACTTGTCGCTGTTCGACCCGATCCATTCGATGCTCGGCCCCTTCGCGCTGGAACACCGCATCACCGGCAAAGCGCCCGCGCGGCGCGGCAGCCGCTCGCCGACGCATGCGCCGCGCAATGTGTACGAGACGGCCGACGGCGGCTTTATCGCGCTTTCCGCCGGCATGGAGGGCACGGTGCAGCGCCTGTTTCACGCCATGGGCCGCGCCGACATGGCGGCCGACCCGCGCTTTGCCAGCCACGCGGCGCGCATCGCCAATGTCGAGGCGCTGGATGCGGCCATCGGCGCCTTCGTCAAGGCGCGCGGGATGGAAGAGAACCTGGAGTTTTTTGACCGCATGGACGTCACGGCGGGGCCGGTGTGCGACGCCGCCGACCTGGCGGACCACGCCTACATCCGCGAGCGCGGCATCATCGTCGAGCAGGAAGACGCGGAGCTGGGCAGCATCCCCACGCCGGCGCCGCCGCTGCGCTTTGCCGGGACCCCGGCGACCATCCGCTTTCCGGCGCCGCGCTTCGGTGAGCATACGCGCGAGGTGCTGGGGGCTGCGGGCTATACGCCGGCGGAGCTGGATGCGCTGGAGGCGGCGCAGGCGATTGTCAGCGACGCGCACGGCGCGGCGCCCGCCTGATGGTCAACGACCGGCGCGGCGCCTGCCTGAAAGGCGGCCCGGGTCGGAAGACTTCCTAGGCCGCGTTTCTTAGGCCTTCCTACCGCGGGAATGGATTCCCGGCGGCAGACAGGGCGCCAGCCCCTGCCTACACTGATCTCATTCAATGCGGCAGGTGCCGCCTTCGAAGGAGACAGGCGATGGACCACACTACCGAACACCTGAACCAGATCATCGTCGGGCTGATGGACCTGGTGCGCGAAGTCAAGCTGCACGGCAAGACCGCGCGCTTCGACATGCGCGCCCCCGGACTGCTGCTGGAGGCCGCGCAGGCGCTCAAGTGTTCGCGCGAAGACGAAGCGATGCTGGCGCTGCACTGCGAGTGAGCAGCTAGGGCTTTTCCGTGCCGCCGTCCCGGAGCGTGTCGGCATGGCGGTGCACCAGCTTCCACGCCGCGCCCTCGCGGCGGAATATCTCGGTGATGCGCAGGCTCATGCCAACCGGCTGGCCGGTGCGCGCCATGCGCGCGCTGGCGCGCTGGATGCCGACCCAGTAGGCGATGCCGTCGTTGGCGCCGATCTGCAGGATTTCAAAATGGCTGCGGCCCTCGCTGAATTGCGCGGCGTCGGCCTCGTAGCGCGCATACACCTGCATCGCCCCCTGTTCAATCCCGCCGCCCGGGCCGAAGAAGGTGGCGGAGGAGGCATGGGCGACGATGCGCCCGAGCGGGCCGGCGTCGCCGCGCACATAGGCGCCGGCGGCGGCTTCGCGCTCGCGCATGAATTTCTCGAAGTCGGTCAAATCCTGGTTCATCGGGCCTCCTGGGGCCGTTGCCGGCCGGCGCCGTGCGGCGATAGGCGCCGCCCGCACCCGGCATGGACATGGGCCAGCTTAAGCCCAGGGTGGCGGCGCGGCTATCGGGCGGTGTCCTACACGGGCGCGCATGGGGCGGATTTGCGCCGCGCGCGCGCGGCGCGCCTATAATCGCCGCACGCGATGCTTCCACCCGCACCGGTGCACGGTGCGTTCTCAGGGCGCATCCGCCGGCGCTGCCGTAGCGACGTGTTGCGCCGCCCGACCCCTTACCGGAGCCAACAACAAATGCTGAAGCTTTACTATCACCCCTCGCCGAACCCCGCCAAGGTTGCCATGTACCTGGAGGAAGCGGCGATTCCCTATGAATTCGTGCCGGTGGATACGCGCAAGGGCGAGCAGCTGACGCCCGCCTTCCTGGCGATCAACCCGAACGGCAAGACCCCGGCGATCGTCGACGACGGCGTCGCGGTGTTCGATTCCACCGCCATCCTGATGTACCTGGGCGAGAAGTCGGGCAAGTTCATGCCGGCGGCGGCGCAGCGCGGCGCCTACCTGTCGTGGATGATGTTCATCTCCTCCGGCGTCGGCCCCTACTCCGGCCAGGCGGTGCACTTCAAGCACCACGCCGCCGAGAAAATCCAGTATGCGATCAACCGCTACCAGTTCGAGGCGGAGCGCCACTGGGCCATCATCAACGAGCAGCTCGGCAAGCACAAGTACATGCTGGGCGACACCTACAGCATCGTCGACATCAACCTGTGGGGCTGGATGCGCGCCGCCGCCTACGTGCTGGGCGAGGAGTCGTGGGCGCGGATTCCGAACGTGAAGCGCCTGTTCGAGGAGATCAACGCACGCCCGGCAGCGGCCAAGGTGAATGCGCTGAAGGAGAAGCACGCCTTCAAGACCGAGATGGACCAGGCGGCACGCGACGTCATGTTCCGCCACGCCAAGCAGGCGTGAGTCAACGCGCCTGCGCGGCTGGCTAGCCGCGCAGGCGCCGCCTCCACCCACGATGCTGCCTGATTCGATCGCCCTGATCCTGCCGCGCCTGGCCGCGGCGATGGCGATCGGCGCGCTGATCGGCCTGAACCGCGAGCTCAAGCGCAAGCCCGCCGGGCTGCGCACCCATGCCCTGGTGGCGCTGGGCGCGGCGGTGCTGACGATGCTGATGAGCGGGCAGGACGGCAGCGGCGAGATCGCGCACTTCGACGCGCTGTCGCGGGTGATCCAGGGCATCATCACCGGCATCGGTTTTCTCGGCGCCGGGGTGATCCTGCATTCGGCCGACAGCAAGCATGTGAGCGGCCTGACCACCGCCGCCTCGATCTGGCTGGCGGCCTGCCTGGGCTGCGCCTGCGGCAGCGGCGCCTGGGTGGTCACCGGCTGCGCGTTCGCGCTGGTGATGCTGATCCTGATTTTCGGCGGGCCCCTGGAGCGCTGGGTATTGCGCTGCTTCAAGCCGGACCCGGACGAGCAAAACCTGTAGCAGCAGACCCCTTGCCACGCCTGCGGCGCCAGCCCTAGGACACTGGAATAACAGCACTTGCTTTTACTGCGCGCCGATCGGCCGCGCGGATGAAAAATTTGTGTCCGCACGCGGCCAAAAAGTGAAAATTGCACCCTGTAATATGTTAAGGTACAACGACTTTTTGGACATTAATTCTTGTATGGACAGGCGCAATTACAGCAAGCGGCGCGGTGCGCCATGCACGCGCCGGAGCCGGTTTTGAGTGAAGTCGACCAGTATATTTTCGAAGCCATCAAAAGCCAGGTCTGGTCCGGCTTTTATACGCCGGAGGAAGTACAGCGCATCATCGACGATCTGCTGGAAGAAGGCGCGGACGAGGCCTGGCTGCGCGCCGGCGTGTTGCCGGAGTTCGAGCGCAAGGCGGTCGCCGAAGGCAGCTGGCCGCCGGTCACCGATTGCGACCGGCTCGACGCCGCCTTCGAGTCGCTGGAGGAGATGCGCATCCTCGCCCTGCACAACGCCGGCTATGCGATGTCGGACGGGCATGAGGACGCCGCCGCGATTCTCGAGGAGAGCGGTTCGCACCGCTACATCGGCTACTGCTTTTATCACGGCCAGGACGTCGAGCGCGCGATCGGCGGCGGCGGCCTGCTGATCGCCTTCGACCATGTCTACGGCGAGGTGCCGGAGAAGACCGGCATCGGCCAGGCGGTGCAGGCCGCGCTCGAAGCCCAGGGCCTCGCCACCGAGTGGAACGGCGACGCCGAAATGCGCATCAACCTGCCGCAGTTCGACTGGAAGCGGCGCGGCCCCAGCCCGATCTGAGGCTGGCGCTGGCGGCGCCGGCGTGAATTTGGCATGATGGCCATGGGCCGGCCGCGCGGACCGCGCGGCGGCCTCCCCGGGGGAGACTCGCATGCGTACCGCACTGTTCATCTGCGCCGGCCTGGTGGTGCTGGCCCTGGCCGCCTTCGGCGCGCGCGCCGCCGGCGGCGAGCGCATGATGGCCCTGGCCGGCGGCATTTTCATCGTGCTGTGGCTGGCCGCAGCGCTGATCAATATGTGGTTCGGCGTGGCCCGGGCCGGCTATTCGGTGCGCGAAGAATTTCCCATCATGCTGCTGATCTTCGTGCCGCCGGCGGCCATCGCAGGCTTCCTGTGCTGGAAGTTTTCCTGAGCCGCAAAACAACACGGGCGCGACGCCTGCACGCAGTGCCCGTGTTCGTACCTTTGCCGTGTTCCTGCCCGCGCGCTTGCGTGACTGAAGGCTAGAAGCGCAGGCCGATGTTGGCCAGCACCTGGTCGTTCTTGATCTGGCTGCGGCCCTGCTCGGTGGACAACATCAGGCCGCCGTAGAGCCGGCCGCTGGACTGGAAGTTGATGCCCAGCTGCAGTTGCACGGCGTCGCGGTCGTTGGCGGCATTCTGCCCGGCCAGCGGCGCCTGGTTCTGGCGCTGCGCATCGTAGATGTAGGTGGCGCCGAAAAACGGCGTGATGCCCTGCTGCAGCTTGTAGGCAGCCTGGCCGCCGAAGCGCAACTGGGTGATGCGGTTGCTGGAGGCGGCGACGTTGGTGCCGTTGGACAGGGTGAACTGGCCGAGGCGGTCCTGCGCCGACATCACCTGGCCTTTGCCGGTGAGCTGCCATTTGCTTATCAGGTAGTTGTAGGACAGGCCCAGGCTGGCCAGGTTGCGGCGGTCGCGCGTGTTGCCGTTGCCCCCGCCCGGGGTGTTGTCGGTGGTGCTAATGTCGGTGGTGCCGACGCCGACGACAGCGTCGAGGATCCAGCGCGGGGTGATGGCCCAGGCAAGATAGGGCGCGAAGGTGTTGCCGTTGCCGCGGAAGCTGCCGCCGTTGAAGGCGGTGCTGATGCGGGTGCGCTCCCCTGAAAGCGCGGCGCCGACGATCAGGTTGTTGCCGAAGGTGTAATCGAGGCCGGCCAGGGCGACATCGAGATGGCCGCCGGATTGCAGCGGCTGGAAGGTGTAGGCGATGTGGTTTTCCGACAGGGCGAACCAGGCGTTCCATTTGTCGCCGCCACCGGCCGCGCTTTTGCCGGTGTCGCCCAGCGCATAGCGGGCGCCGCCGGCGCCGGTGGCGATGCCGCCGCCGAGCTGCGCGCCGAAGCTGCCGATGGCATTGCCCAGGGTGCTGCCGACCTGGAAGCTGCCGGCCGAAGTGACGGCCTGGTTGAAGCCGCCGCTGGAACTGGCGGGGCAGCCGGTGTCGCTGGAGGAACTGTCGCAGCTGGCCGCTGGCGGAGGCGGCGGGGGCGTAACAACAATCGAAGCCAGCGCGGGTGAAACGCCGGCCGCGCAGAACACCGCGGCGAGCGCCAGGCGGATAGAGGCTGCGGCAAGGCGGCGCAGCGGCGCTTTGGGATCGTACATTTTGGTTATCCTTTTCGGTCTTATTATGGTTCGGAGACGGTCTCTTCCGAAGCCGCAATTCTACCGCTTTGTACGCTTTAACCTTTCGGGCAGATGCGCCCCGCGGTCAGCGCCGCCGCGCGCCCTTTGCCGCCTGCCCGCCTGACCGGCCGGCGCCGCGCGCGGGCCTTTGCGCCGGCCACCAGAGTAGCGCCGGCAGGACCAGCGCGCGCCAGAAGGAGCGGGTCGGCGCCACGCCGGCGATGCCGGTGGCGTCGAACTGGCCCGGGGCCGGCGCGCGATATGTGCCGAACAGCATATCCCACAGCGGCAGCAGGGTGGCGTAGTTGGAATTGTAGACCCGGGCGTCGGTGGCGTGATGCAGGCGGTGCAGTTGCGGCGCCATCAACAGCGGAGTGAGCCGGCCCAGTTGCAGGCGCAGGTTCATGTGCTGGAACACCGACACCCCCACTGCGGTCCAGAACACCGCCGGGTGCAGGGCGATCGGGCCGAACAGCCAAGCCAGCGGCAGCAGCAGCGCCAGTTGCACGAAAGGCAGTTGCAGCCATTGCTGGCGCACCCCGGTGGCGGCGTGCAGGTGACGCTCGTCGTGATGCATGCGATGCACCGCCCAGAAGGCCGGCACCGCGTGCTGCGCGCGGTGCAGCCAGTAGGCGAGAAAGTCGAACACCAGCAGCACCAGCGCGACTTCGCCTGCCTCGCTCCAGAAACCTTGTGCCTGCGGCAGCGGCAGCCAGGGCGCGCCGGCCCAGCCCATCGCTGCGTTGATGGCGCCGCCCCATGCACTCCATGAAAGCAGCACGAAGATCAGCATGTAGCAGGCATACCAGCCGAGGTTGAACAGCAGCGGCCCGATCGGCTGGCCGCGCTCGACCGGCGCGGCGCGCTCGACCAGCGTGGCCAGCAACAGCAGCGCGAGCATCGGCCAGTACAGCGACCAGACCGCTGCCGCCACCGCCTGCATCCAGACCTGCGTCCCGCCCATGCCGATGACCCGAAAACCGGAAGGCGCCAAGGGTATCAGGCTTCGCGCAGCGGCTTTGCCCGGCGCCGCACCCGGTCCACAAGATTACTGGAGCGGGGCGGCAATTCTTGTCTGCCCGAACCCCTGCAAGAGCCGGATTTTTCCGGTCCTGGCTTTTCGCCCGCTCAGTATTTTTCCGGCACCATCATCTGCACCGGCACCGGCTTGCGGTGATAGTCGTCATGGTGCTCGCGCTGCGGCAGCAGCACCGGCTGGTGCTCGACCTCGTGATAGGGCATTTGCGTGAGCAGGTGGGCGATGCAGTTCAGGCGCGCCTTTTTCTTGTCCACCGCCTGCACCACCCACCACGGCGCCTCGGGGATGTGGGTGCGCTCCAGCATGATCTCCTTGGCGCGGGTGTATTCCTCCCAGCGGCGGCGCGACTCCAGGTCCATCGGCGACAGCTTCCATTGCTTGAGCGGGTCGTGGATGCGCCCGAGAAAGCGCGAATGCTGCTCTTCATCGGTGATGGAGAACCAGTATTTGATCAGCTGGATGCCGGAACGCTGCAGCATTTTTTCGAACTCCGGCACGCTGCGGAAAAACTCCTCGTACTCTTCGTCGCTGCAAAAACCCATCACCCGCTCGACCCCGGCGCGGTTGTACCAGGAACGGTCGAACAGGACGATTTCGCCGGCCGCCGGCAGGTGCGAGATGTAGCGCTGGAAGTACCACTGGGTGCGCTCGCGGTCGTTCGGCGCCGGCAATGCCGCCACGCGGGCGACGCGCGGGTTCAGGCGCTGGGTGATGCGCTTGATCACCCCGCCCTTGCCGGCCGCGTCGCGGCCTTCGAACAGGATCACCACCTTGTGCCTGGTGTGCTGCACCCAGTCCTGCAGCTTGACCAGTTCGCCCTGCAGGCGGAACAGTTCCTCGAAATACTGGCGCCGCGCCTGCTTTTTCAGCTCGTCCATCGCCACCTTGACCGGCTGGCCGCTGGCGTCGTATTCGTGGTCTTCGATTTCCATCTCCAGCTCTTCGTCGTAGCTGTCGATCAGGTCGAGGTGGATGCGGTGCAGCAGTTCGTCCTGGTCGGGCGGGTTCCGGGTCATGGTAGTGGTGGACAGGAAGGAGGAGATCGAGCTTGGAGCGCGGCGATGACAGCGGTGTGACAGTATCCGCCCGCGGCCGCCGGGGCGGACGCACCCGTTAACTCGACCTGCCCGCCGGCCCGGCACGCGGCGAAACGGTCACGCCGGCGTCACGGCGCTGTCACACCCGGGGCCTAGCTTGCCCCCTTTGATCGTCCACCCACAGGATTTACCATGAGCGCCAATCCCGCCGCCATCATGCCGCCGCCCGCGGCCCCTCCCGCTTCCCGCCCGCACCTGGGCGGCAAGCCCAGCATGATGACCATCGGGGTATTCGCCGTGCTCCTGGTCGCGGGCCTGGCCTATACCGCGCTGTCGCTGATCAACGATGTCGAGCAGACCGGCGCCGGCGCCCACATCACCACCTACCTGCCGTTCTTCCTGCTCGGCGTGGCGCTGCTGATCGCGCTCGGCTTCGAATTCGTCAACGGCTTTCACGACACCGCCAACGCGGTGGCGACCGTCATCTACACCCACTCGCTGCCGCCGAATTTCGCGGTGGTGTGGTCCGGCTTTTTCAATTTCCTGGGCGTGCTCACCTCATCCGGCGCGGTGGCCTTCGGGGTGATCTCGCTGCTGCCGGTGGAGCTGATATTGCAGGTCGGCTCAGGCGCCGGCTTCGCCATGGTGTTCGCGCTGCTGATCGCGGCCATCATGTGGAACCTCGGCACCTGGTGGCTAGGCCTGCCGGCCTCCTCTTCGCACACGATGATCGGCTCGATCATCGGCGTGGGCGTGGCCAACGCGCTGATGCACGGCCGCGACGGCACCAGCGGGGTCGACTGGCAACAGGTGGTCAAGGTGGGCGAGGCGCTGCTGGTGTCGCCGCTGGTCGGCTTCGCCTTCGCCGCCCTGGTGCTGCTGGTGCTGCGCGCGCTGGTAAAAAAGCCGGAACTGTACGCAGAGCCGAAGGGCAATGCGCCGCCGCCGTGGTGGATTCGCGGCCTGCTGATCCTCACCTGCACCGGCGTCTCGTTCGCGCACGGCTCGAACGACGGCCAGAAGGGCATGGGGCTGATCATGCTGATCCTGGTCGGCACCGTGCCGATGGCCTACGCGCTGAACCGCGCCATGCCGGCCGACGAGGTGGCGCGTTTCGCCGCCCTGGCGCAAGTGACCCAGCAGAGCGTGCAAAAGAACTATCCGGCTGCCCCGCCGGCCAGCATCGAGCAGGTACGCACCGCCATTTCGACCTATGTGCGCACCCACGCCCTGGCGCCCGACACGGCGCCCGCGGTGGCCAGCCTCACCGGCAGCATCGCCGCCCAGGTAAAGGCGCACGGCAGCCTCGGTGCGATGCCGGCCGATACCGTGGCCAACGTGCGCAACGACATGTACCTGACCTCGGAGGCGATCCGCTTTTTGCTCAAGGACGACGCCGCCAAATTCGATGACGACACCCGCGCCAACCTGAAGTCCTTCAAGAGCGATATCGACAAGGCGACCAAGTTCATCCCGCTGTGGGTGAAGGTGGCGGTGGCCATCGCGCTGGGCCTGGGCACCATGATCGGCTGGAAGCGCATCGTGGTGACGGTGGGCGAAAAAATCGGCAAGACCCACCTCAACTACGCGCAGGGCGCCAGCGCCGAAATGGTGGCGATGCTGACCATCGGCGCGGCCGACATGGTCGGCCTGCCGGTCTCCACCACCCACGTGCTTTCCTCGGGCGTGGCCGGCGCGATGACGGCCAGCGGCTCCGGCCTGCAACTGGGCACCTTGCGCAATATCGCGATGGCCTGGGTACTCACCCTGCCGGTGGCGATGCTGCTGTCGGGCAGCCTGTACTGGATCCTCAACCAGCTGGCCACCTGAGCGGCCGGGTCGCGCGCCGCGGCCTGCGACCCTGGAGGGCTTGCGGCGTGAGCCGCGGCCCCGAAGCGAACGTCGTCATCAACGCGCGGCCCCTGCTTGCAGTGGGCCGCGCGTAAGCGTTTTCCGACCCCATCTCCAGCGCTCTACCGGCAGCGATGGCGTGCGGCGGCGGCGACACTTCGCACTGCGACTTGTATCGCGCCCGCAACCACTAAGGAGACTCTCGTGGCAAAGACTTCCCGTTCCACTTCTCACCCCGCCGCCTTCAAGGGCACCACGACTACCAAGCGCCTGGCAGGCGCCCGCAAGCCGAAGGCGGCACCTGCCCGCAGCGCCGCGCCGGACGCTGTCGCGCTGCTGCGCGCCGATCACAAGCTGGTCACCGAACTGTTCGGGAAATTCGACAAGATGAAGGGCGACGGCCCGCAGAAAAAGGCGCTGGTCGAGCGCATCTGCAATGAGCTGACGGTGCATACGCGCATCGAGGAAGAGATTTTTTATCCCGCCGCCCGAGCCGCCCTCAAGGACGGCGACATGATGGACGAGGCGCAAGTCGAGCACGACGGCGCCAAACAGCTGATTGCGCAACTGCGCGGCATGCAGCCGGGCGACGACATGTACGACGCCAAGGTGACGGTGCTCTCCGAATACATCAAGCACCACGTCAAGGAAGAGCAGACGGACATGTTCCCAAAGGCAAACAAGACCAGGCTCGACATGAAGGCGCTGGGCCAGCAACTGGCGGCGCGCAAGCAGGAACTGATGGCGCAAATCGACCGCATCAGGTAAACGAAAAGCCCTCGCCAGCGGCGAGGGCCATACGATTACAAGGCGCCTGGCTAGCGGGGGCCGCTTGAGCCGCCGGGCCCGCCGCTGGCCCCCAGGGTGCCGGTGCCGGCGCCCATCGTGCCGGTAGCGCCCGCGGCGCCAACCCCGGCCGCGCCGCCAGCGCCGGCGGTCGCGCTGCCGGCAAGGCCGTTCGGTGAGGTGGATCCATTCAGCGAAGACGATGCGCCGGGCGCAGCATTGCCCTTGCGCTTGCTGGATTTGCGCGGGGCGGTGTTGGCCGTGGTACCGGCATTTGCGCTGCTGCTGCCGAAGACACCGGTAGCGGTACCGCCGCTTGGGCCGTTCAGGCCGGCGCTGCCGTTGATGCCGGCACTGCCGCCGCTGTTCAAGGCGGCGCTGCCGCCGCTGCTGTTCATGCCGCCGCTGGTGCTGCTACCGTTCAGGCTACCGCTGCCGCCCGCGGTCTGTGCCAGGAGCGGGGCACTGAAAGCCAGCGCGAAAAGCGGCAGGCCGATCATGCGATGGGTGAGCTTCATGCTTTCTCCAGTCGGGTTGGAGCGGACGCTACATGCGTTCGCTGGTGCTGCCGATATTGGCGTCCGCCAGGTTCAGGCCGGCGTAACCCAGGCGGCGTTGCGCCTCGTACCAGTGGTCGATGCCCATGTTCGGCGGAAAGCCGTTCTCCTCGGCGATCCGGTAGGCCTCGGCGGCAATCCGCGCGTGCCGCTCCTGCGGGCTGTCATGCGGCGTCACCGGAGAAGCGCCCGCGGGCACATCGTTTTGCGCACCACGTGGAACCTCCGCGTCATTGGCCGGGGCGGTCACCGGAGCGGCCTTCCTGCTGAGGGCTTCTTCGGAGGGCGCCGGTTGCGGCCCGCCTTGTGATTGGCTTTGCATTTGATCTCCTTTGGATAAGTTTTGCTTATTCCGTCTTCATACCGCGGACGGGTCCATCTGTCGTTCGAAATGGCGATGTGCCGCGATCGCCTTGACGAACTGCGGCAGGACCTTGGCCCCATCGGCCGCGCCTGCCTGCACGATCCCGGGGTCAGCGTCCCCGGAAGGCAAGGCCGGCGGCACGCCGGCCTTGTCCAGAAGCGCAGTGCCTTCGCCCAGCACCAGGATGGTTTTGCAATGGCGATACTGCTGCTGCACGAACTCCACGGCCTGGCCCAGCCCGGCGAGCGCCGCGGCGGCTTCACCGCCCGGCACCGCGACGGCGTCATAGAGCACCGGCGGGCTGTTCTCGAAAGTCAGCTCGACTTCCAGCGGGGCGCCGGCGCTGTCTTTCACCGCGCCCAGGCGCGCTCCGATCAGGCGCGGCACCGCGCCTTCCTTGAGCAGCCCGGCGTGCAGGGCGGCGATGCCGGCGCGATCGACGCCGTCGGCCAACAGGATGGCGACGTGGCGCGTGGCGATGCTGCCGTTGCCGGGGCGCGCCATCAGCGACAAGGCCGGCGATTTGGCGATCTCCGGTTTTTTCTGCCTGATCGGCGGGGCGGCCATCGGCTCCGGCACTTCCATGCCGAGACCTTCAGCCACGCCCTGCACCAGCTTCGGATCGACATTGGCGATCATGGCCAGCACACGCTTGCGGATCGCCGGTGTCTGCACCCGCGAGAGTTCGAAGCGAAAGCCGCCGATGATGTGCGCCTGCTCCACCGGGGTCTGGCTGTTCCAGAACAGGCGCGCCTGGGCGAAATGCTCGGCGAAGCGCTCGGCCTTGCCGCGCACCTTGTCGGCATTTTCCAGCGTCGGCGCGCTGGTGAAGCCGGTAGCCATGCCGGCCTGGAACGGGCAGCCGCCGCCCAAAGAATTGGGCTCGTAGGCGACGCGCCCGCGCGGGATCGCCTGGCGGTGCATGCCGTCGCGCTGGTTGTTGTGCACCTGCGCCAGCGGCGAGTTGATCGGGATTTCGTGGAAGTTGGCGCCACCCAGGCGGCTGATCTGCGTGTCCACATAGGAGTGGATGCGCCCGGCCAATAGCGGATCGTGGCTGAAGTCAAGGCCCGGCACGATATGCGCGGTACAGAAAGCCACCTGCTCGGTCTCGGCGAAAAAATTGTCCGGGTTGCGGTTGAGGGTCATCTTGCCGACGATCTGCACCGGCACCAGTTCTTCCGGGATCAGCTTGGTGGGGTCGAGCACGTCGAAGCTGAAGGCCTCGGCCTGCGCCTCGGTGAACACCTGCAGGCCGAGCTCCCATTCCGGATAGGCGCCGGCCTCGATCGCTTCCCACAAGTCGCGGCGGTGGAAGTCGGCATCCGCACCCATGATCTTGGCGGCCTCGTCCCATACCAGCGAATGGGTGCCGGCCTTCGGTTCCCAGTGGAACTTGACGAACTTGGAGACACCTTCGGCATTGACCAGCCGGAAGGTGTGCACGCCGAAGCCCTGCATGGTGCGGTAACTGCGCGGAATCGCGCGGTCGCTCATCGCCCACATCATCATGTGGGTGCTCTCGGGCATCAGGGAGATGAAGTCCCAGAAGGTGTCGTGCGCGGTGGCCGCCTGCGGCATGCCGTGGTGCGGCTCGGGCTTGGCGGCGTGGATCAGGTCGGGGAACTTCATCGCGTCCTGGATGAAGAACACGGGAATGTTGTTGCCCACCAGGTCCCAGTTGCCGGCGTCGGTATAGAACTTGACGGCGAAGCCGCGCACGTCGCGCGCGGTGTCGGGCGAACCGCGCTCGCCGACGACGGTGGAAAAGCGCACGAACACGGGCGTCTGCTTGCCAGCCTCGGCGAACAGCGAGGCTTTGGTCAAATCGGCGAGCGGCTTGTAGCACTCGAACACGCCATGCGCCGCCGAGCCGCGCGCGTGGACGATGCGCTCCGGAATGCGCTCGTGGTCGAAGTGGGTGATCTTCTCGCGCAGGATGAAGTCTTCCAGCAGGGTCGGCCCGCGCAGGCCCGCCTTCAGCGAGTTCTGGTTGTCGGCGACCGCCACGCCCTGGTTGGTGGTGAGGGCCTGGCCGGCGGAGTCGACACGCACGCGGTCCAGCGAGCCGATGGCGTGGTTGGTGCCGGGCTCGGCCTGCTCGCCGGTCTTCTCCGATACATTGGCTTCCGACAGCGTGCTGCCGGTGGCCGATTCGTCGGGCGGCTCGGCGGTTTGCCCTTCGGGCGGGGCGACGGCGGCCTTGCCGTATTCGGCGGCCTTGGCTGCATTCGCGGGGAAAGCGGCGGCGGTCTGCTCGGTGGCGGCCGATTTTATGGAAGCGGCGTCCCCGGGATCGGCGGGGCCCGGATGCGCGGGACCGCCAACGGTGGAGTGGGCGGAAGAGCGGGCGACGTCGATATCGCCCATTTTAGTTTTCTTGCTATTGGACGGGCCGGCTTTGGTGGGGATCTTGCGTGTTGCCATGGTTGCCTTATCAAGTTGCGCTGCAGCAGCGAAAAGCGCTCCTGTGCCAGCCTTATCTGAGAGCAACCGGTGGTCCCGGGCACACGGCGTGCAATCGCGCGCCGGAAACGTAAGGTTTTCCTTTCATGGCAGAACGCTCGCGCTTGATGTCGCAGGGGCGGCGGGACGTGGCGCCTTAGCCGTTGCCGTCCCTCAATTCACGCGGCACCGTGCTGCCGCCGGCGCGGCCGCCGCTGTTCATCGAGCGGTCGTATTTGTAGCCGTTGCTGCTGTGGGAATGGTCGGCATCGCGGGCGCTGGATTGCATGCCGCGCGGCACGGTGCTGCCGCCGGCGCGGCCACCGGCGTTCATCGAGTGGTCGTACTTGTAGCCATGGCTGCTGTTTCTCAGGTCCTCGGCGTTGGCGTTACTGCCGGTGGCGCCGGCGCCCGGGCCGCTATCGGTGGCCGCGTAAACCGGGGCGGCCAGCGCGAGGGCCAGCGCCGGCAGAAGAAGGGGGCGGAAGGTAAGGCGGAAGCGGGATTGCATGCTTTGCTCCTATGCGTTGCGGGCGTTTGCAAAACCGCCTCGGAACCCTTAAGGAAGCAATCGACATGCCTTACGCACGGGGCCGGGCGGCGCCGCCGGCCAGTATGCTTTGCCGGTATGCGTAAGAGTTGCGCGCATCGCTGCGCCGCAGCAGGAACGCCGCGCGGCCCTCAGGCCGGGGCGGTGTAAGCAGCGAAGGCGCGCGCCGCGCTTTGCCCGGCGCTGCCGTGCAGGCGCACGCGGACGGCTGAACCACGGATCACGATCTCGGTGGAGCGCTGCAGCCAGAGGCGGCGTTCACCGATGGATTCGACTTCGCGCCAGGGAATGAACAGCGGCGGGCTGAGAAAGCGGAACAGGAAAAACAGCGACAGCCCCAGGCCTTCGGCGGCAACGTCGAGCATCAGGCAATTGCGGTAACCCACCGGCAGGCCGGAAGCGCCGATGGCGCCGGAAACGAAACGAAAATGCTCCCCTACCGGTGCGCCGCGGGCGGCGAAGCGCTGCGCCAGGCCGCCCCAGCCGGAGACCTTCGATAGCCCGCCCGTCACTCCCAGCCAGAGAACGGCGAAGGCCAGCGGAAACAGCAACACGGCAAACGGCATCTCCTGCATCGCTCCCCCGGGGTGTTCTTGTTGTGCTGCGCCGCACCGGCGCAAACGCGGCTACGCGGCCTTCTTGAAATAATGCAGCGGCTGCCTTTCATCCGCGAGGGCCGCGACAACCGGCGGCAGCGCGGCGATGCGGTCGACATAGGCCTTGTAAGCGGGGAAGCTGTCGGGGTCGATGCCCGCCAGGCCCGCCCAGCGCAGGAACACCACCGCGTAAAGATCGAGAAAACCGATTTTCGCGCCGTTCCAGTAAGGGCTGGCCTTCGCGACTTCGGCGTCGATGCGCTCGAGGTAGCCCTGGAACAGCGGCAGGTTGTGGCTCTTAAGCTCCGCCTTGGCCGCATCACCGGCGGCGAACTTCTGCGGCATGAACACATGGGTGAACGCCGGGTGGACCGTGTTGTTCATCCACGCCATGGTGGACAGCGCGCGCACCCGCGCCCACGGCTCGCGCGGAAAGAGTTCGAGCTGCGGATAGCGCGCGTCGAGGTATTCGGCAATCGCGATGATCTGCGTGAGCGGCCGGCCGTCGACCAGCAGCACCGGCACCAGGCTGTCCGGGTTGAGCGCCTTGAACTCGGGCGCGAACTGCTCGCCCTTGTGGATTTTCACCAGCTGCAATTCGAATTCATCACCGGTGGCGGCCTTGATGATCTCCAGCGCCGCCAGCGGCACGAAGGAACAGGCGCCGGGGCCGAAATAGAGTTTGAGCATGGAAGTCTCCAAAGTTTTTTGTTGCAGGGCGGGCTGCCGGCTAAAGCAGCGCCGGCGAATTGACCCTGAACCCGGCCACCTCCCAGTCGCCGTCGTGCATGATCAGCACCAGCAGGATTTCCGCCGGCCCCTTTTCAAAATCGGCCTTCGCCACATAGGTCGCGCTGACGATCCGGCCCTTCTTGATGTCGAAGTTCATATTGGCCTGACCGCGCGAACCCTTGTAGTTTTTCAGATCGCCCAGCTTGCGGAAAAGCGTAAAAAGCCGGTCCAGGTCGCCCGGTTTCAGGATCGCCTTGAATTCGGGGCTGGCCCGCTTCTCCAGTTCGAAGGCATCCCAATGCGAAACGATGGCCACAATCGCGGCGTCAGTGTAAGCCTTGCTGGCCTGGTCCATGCCGCGGCCGGACCAGGACAGGGTCGCGATAGCCACCGCGATGATCACCACCTGGGCGATGAACAGGACGCCGCAGACCATCAGGGTCTTTTGTATCCACGAACTCCTGTGCTCATCATCCGGTGCCTGCCAGGCGGCCGGAATGACTGCTGCGGGCGTTTTGTAGGGATTGGGTTCGGTCATGTTTTTGTTCGCGATTGCGCCGACAGGCTCTAGGTTACCCGAGTCCCGGACGGATGCGTGAATGCGGCACGGGCAGCGGTGCGACCATGCATACTGTCGGCTGGAGCAGCACTGAACGAACAACACAGGAGAACTTTCATGAGCACCCCCTTACCCCTGCCCTTTCGCAGCGCCCTGATCGTCGGCGCCGGCAGCGGCATCAGCGCGGCCTTCGCGCGCCAGCTGGCTGCCTGCGGCGTGCGCCTGGCGCTGGCGGCGCGCAATACCGACAAGCTGGCGCCGCTGGCGCAGGAGGTCGGCGCCCACACCTTCGCGCTGGACGCCAGCGACCCGCAGGCGGTGGCGCAACTGTTCGGCGATGTCGAGATGCGCATCGGCGCGCCCGAGGTGGTGCTCTACAACGCCAGCGCGCGCTCGCGCGGGCCGCTGGCGGAGCTCGATCCGGCGGCGGTGCAGCAGGCGCTGATGGTGTCGGCCTATGGCGGCTTCCTGGTGGCGCAGCAGGCGGCGCGGCGCATGCTGACCAAGGGCAGCGGGGCGATCTTGTTCACCGGCGCCTCGGCCAGCGTGAAGGGTTTCGCGCTGTCGGCGCCCTTCGCCATGGGCAAGTTCGCCCTGCGGGGCCTGGCGCAAAGCGCGGCGCGCGAGCTCGGCCCCAAGGGCATCCACGTCGCCCACTTTATCATCGACGGCGGGGTGCGCTCAAGCGCGCGCCCGGTGCCGGACGACAAGCCCGACAGCCTGCTCGACCCGGCGGCGATCGCCCAGACCTACATGGACGTGCTGCGCCAGCCGAGGAGCGCCTGGTCGCTGGAGGTGGAGTTGCGGCCGTGGACGGAAACGTTCTGAAGGCGCAATGAAAAAGGCGCGGTCGCCCGCGCCTTTCGGTTTGCCGTGCAGGTTTCTAGTGCAGCAGCTTGCCGCCGGGGCCGATCACCGAGGGGTCGGTGCCGCCCCAGCCGCGGCGCGCGGACGGGCTGTAGTTGACGTAGACGCCGCCCAGGTTGTATTCGCCCATCGCCAGCAGGGCCTTCAGCACTTTCTCGCGCGTCGGGTTCGGGCCGGCGCGCTTGATCGCCTCGACGGTGATCTTGCCGGCGATGAAGCCTTCGAAGGTGGGGAAGTTGATCGCCTCGTTAGGCGCGTATTGCTTCATCACGCGCTGGTATTCGCCGACCGCCGGCAGGGTCACCGAATAGGGGAAGGGAATCGCCTGGATGATCACCGTGCCGCGCGCCTTTTCGGGCCCGGCGGCCTTGACGATTTCGTCGGCCCAGACCACCGACATGGCGTACATCTGCGCCGAGGCGGCCGGGGAATTTTTCACCGCGCGCACCATCTCGGCGGCGAAGCGCGAGCTCATCAGCATGATGACGGCGTCGGGGTCGGCCTTGATCACCGCGGCGCTGGCGGCGGCCATGTTTTCCTTGAACTTGTCGGGGGCGGCGTCGACCTTGATCGAGGCGACGATCGGCAGGCCGGCCTTTTTCGCCTCTTCCTGCGCCAGCTTTTCCATCGAGGGGCCGAAGGTGGCGCTGAAGTAGACGATGGCGACGCGCTTTTTCTGCGTGCTGGCGGCTTCCTTGATCAGGGCGGTGGTCTCGTCGGGATAACCGGAGCGGAACGGGAAAATGTTGTCGGCGCCGACGATGCTCTTGTCGCCCTGCAGCGGGGCGATCAGCGGCACGCCGAGTTCGGCGAACATGTTCTTCTTCGTCATTTCGGTGAGGCCGCTGGTGTTGACGAAGCCGGCGAAGGCCACCAGGTCCTTGTTGGCGGCCAGTTCGCGGGCGGCACTGACCATCTTGGCGCCGTTGCCGTCGTCTTCCTTGAACAGCAGCTTGAGCTGCTTGCCGTTGACGCCGCCCTGGGCGTTGACGAAGGCGAAGTAGGTGTTGATGCCGATGTTGATGCCGTGGCCGTTGGCGCCGGTGACGATATTGGTTTGCGAGCCGACCTGGCCGACGAGCACTTCCTGCGCCAGGGCCGGCGCGGCACCAATGGCGATTGCGCCGAGAGCGCTGACAAATAGGGTGGACACTGCCGCGGATACGCGGGCGCGTAGCAAAATCATCTCAAACCCTCCCTTGCAACGATCCGCCTGGCTGCGGATCGTCAGAGTGACCGGCCGTTTGCGGCCTTGTTGGAAATTCAGCGCCGGTCTGCCCCGGCGCCAAGCCCTGTTTCTGACAGTATTATGACGGCAAGTTTAACCGGTCCGGACAAAACTAGTGTCAACAAGTGTCAAAATGTGTTTCTCCGTCGCTTGAAGCGCGGGTTTGTCCCACCATCAAGCGGCACCCATGGCCTGGTTTCTCTATCTGCTTGAATGCCGCGACGGCAGCCTGTATACCGGCATCGCGGTCGATGTGGAGGCGCGCTATGCTGCGCATGCCAGCGGGCGCGGCGCGCGTTATACCCGCTCGCATCCGCCGCGGCGCATTTTGCTGGTGCAGCCGCACCCGGACCGCTCGAGCGCCTCGAAGGCGGAGTACGCGATGAAGCAGTTGAGCGCGGCGCAAAAGCGCGCCTGCGTGCTGGCGCAAGCGGCGCCGGCCGCCGCGAAGGCGAAGGATGCCCCGCGCCGGCCGGGACGCAATTTCCGCGGCCGCGCGCGCGGCCCAAGCGGCTTGCTGCGTTTCAGGCGGCGCGGCCGGCGCTGATCGCGCACAGCAGCATCAATTCCTCGCGCACGGTCGGGTCCAGGCCCATGCGGCCGCCGAAATCTTCGCCGATCAGGCGCTTCAGACGCAGTTCGCATTCGGCAGTGGACCAGAACGCGGTGACCTGCTGCAGGATGCTGGGGTTGAGCAATTCGAGCGCGCAGCAGACCTCGAGCCGGCGCGGCGGCGCGGGCGCCGGCGGGTCCGGCAAGTCGGGGCTCAGGTCGATGGACGGCGCGGCGAAGCCGCGCTTGCGCACGCCGGCCAGCTCGGCGACGGCGGCTTCCGCCACTTTGCCTTCGAGGGTTTCGAAAGCAGCGGTGATGCCGAGGTCGAATGCGGGACGCGACGGCGCCGCCCCGGCGGGTACCGGCGCCGGCGCCAGGTCGATTTCATCGAACATCGGCGCAGGGGTAGCGGCAGCAAGCGCGGCCGGCGCCTCTTGCGGGGACGGGATGAAGACATCGCCTTCGCCGACCGGATAGGCAAGGAAGGGCAGCATCGGCTCGGGCGCAGCGTCACCGGCCTGGGGCCGCAGGGCGACCAGTTCGCCGTGCGAGGTGGCCAGCAGCGGCCAGGCCAGCGCACTCATCGGCTGGGTGCGCAGCAAAAAGCGGTCGAGGGCCGCACTGGTGGCCGGGCTTTGCGCCTGCCCCATTTCATTGGCGGCTTCGGCGGCGGGCTGGCCCAGCACGCGCGCCAGCACGTCTTCCAGCCAGACCACGCGCGCCTCCAGCGAAGCGACGCGGCGCTTCAAATCGCGTTCCTGCTTGTGTTCACGGTAGTTGGCGGACATGAGTCTGGCGATACGGCACGGAGGGTGAGATCGGATCATGCTAATGGGTATGCAAGGAGCGCATAAGCGCGAGCAGGCGCAGAAAAGCGGGCCATTTCGTTATGATTCGCGGACGCGGCGCCCTGTCGCGGCATAAAAAGCGAAAAGACCACTCAATGCATACCTCAAAGCACGCGAGCTTGCGCGCATCTGCCATGCGCGCCGCACCCGCCGGACGGGGATGCGTGGTGCGCGGCCTGGCGGCGGCGCTGGCCCTGGGGCTGCTGGCCGGCACGGCGCAGGCGCAAACCAAAATCACCCATCCGATCCGCCTGGTCGTGCCCTACGTGCCGGGCGGCGGCACCGACATCCTGTCGCGCCTGCTGGGGCCGGCGCTGGGCGAGGAATTCGGCCAGTCGGTGGTGATCGACAACCGCCCGGGCGGCAGCAGCACCATCGGCACCCAGATGGTGGCCAAGGCGGCGCCCGACGGCTACACCCTGGGGATGATCGACGCCGCCTTTGTCACCAACCCCAGCCTGATGAAGCAGCTGCCCTACGACACGCTGAAGGATTTCACGCCGATGGTGCTGGTGGCCACCTCGCCCCTGGTGATGGTGGTGCCGGCGACCTCGCCGGTAAAAAGCGTGGCCGAGTTCGTCGCCTACGCGAAGGCGCGGCCGGACAAGATTTCCTTCGGTTCCGCCGGCGTGGGCACCGGGGTGCACCTGGCGGCCGAGCAGTTTCGCGCCGCCACCGGGCTTGTGATGACCCACATTCCCTACAAGGGCACCGGGCAGGCGGTGACCGAACTGGTGGGCGGGCAGACCGACATGATGTTCACCACGCAAAGCTCGGCGCGGCCGATGAGCGCCGCCGGGCGCATGCGCCCGCTGGGCATCACCAGCCCGAAGCGCAGCGTCATCATGCCCGAGGTGCCGACGTTTGCCGAGGCGGGTTTTCCGATGGTTGATGCGGTGACCATCAACGGCATCGTCGGGCCGCCGGGGATGCCGGCCGATTTCGTCAAGCGGGTGAACGCGGCGATGAACCGCGCGCTGAAAAACCGCGAGATCCTCGACAAGATGGCCGAGCAGGGCTTCATTCCCGCCGGCGGCAGCCCGGAGGAGTTCGCCGCCTGGATCCGCAGCGAGATCCCGAAGTGGGGCAAGATCGTCAAGGACGCCGACATCAAGGTGGAGTAGCGCGGCGCCGCCGTCTAGCTCTTTGGTACTAGCGCCTTAAGCCCTTGGGCGCATTGTGGGGGCCGCGACGGGAAGCCTACAATTCCCGCTTTGGTTGACGCATCAACCGGAACAACAAAGCAGGATCGCAACGCCATGACCATCAAATCCATCGACACCATCGCCCTGGACCTGCCCTACGAAATCCACGGGCCGCGGCCGCTGTTCGCCGGCGCCTCGCGCAACATGGACATTTTGCTGGTGCGGGTGGAGACCGACCAGGGCGTGGTCGGCTGGGGCGAAGCCTTCGGCTACGGCGTCTGGCCGGCCACCCGCGCGGCGATGCAGGCCCTGGTGGCGCCGCTGGCCGTGGGGCGCGACGAGCGCGACATCGGCGCATTGATGGCCGAGCTGAACAAGAAGCTGCATTTGCTGGGCCGCACCGGGCCGGTGGTCTACGCCCTTTCCGGCCTGGACATCGCGCTATGGGACATCGCCGGCAAGGTGGCGGGCAAGCCGATCGCCGCGCTGCTGGGCGGCGCGCGCCACGACAAGCTGCCCTGCTACGCCAGCCTGATGCGCTATACCGACTTAGGCCTGGTGGCGAAAAATGCGCGCATGGCGGTGGACCGCGGCTACCGCGCGATCAAACTGCACGAGATCAGCGAAGCACAGGTGAAGGCGGCGCGCGAGGCGATCGGCCCCGAGGTCAAGCTGATGATGGA
>DATAZV010000310.1:0-24501 GCA_036271855.1 Burkholderiales bacterium | reverse complement strand
AGCGCCGCCGCCGCGCGCGCCGGCTATACGGCGAAAAACATGGCGGCGCAGGGCAGCGAGCTGATGGCCAATCCGGCCGTGCGCGAGCGGGTGCGGATGGAAATGCAAGGCGTGCTGGCGGAGCTGCGCGCTTCCGCGCTGGAGCTGATGAAGCAGCGCACGCGCGCGGCGTTTTTCGATCCGGGGAAATTGTTCGTTTCGGGGTGGGAGCCGCGGCCGCTGGACGAACTGGATGAAGAGACGCGCTCGGTGCTGGAGGTGAGCACGGTGCTGCGCAAAAGCGGGCCGGTGGTGCGGGTGAAGCAGCCGGACCGGCATCGGGCGCTGTGCGCGCTGGAAAAGGCGCATGAAAAGCTGGAGCGGCTGAACGAGCGGTATTGGGCCAAGCGGGAGCGCGAGGGGCGGGTGATGAGCCTGGAGGAGATCGAGCGCATGGATGCCGATGAAGCGCTAGAGCCGGCACCTGAAAATGCGCAAAAACCTATGGTTTTATCAGGTTGCCCGGTTGAGCCCACGTCGCCGGCGCCGCAAATTTTAGAAAAACCTCAGGTTTTGTCAGGTTCGAAGCCGCAGCCCGAGATGGAGCGCAACGCGTTTTCCGAAAAACCTCAGGTTTTATCAGGTAGGGTACCAGCGCCAACTGTGCGCGCTACCGACCAGCGAGTCGCCGCCTAGTGTTTGGTTGGCTTGTAAGTCGGTGGTGGAGAAGGTGGAGCAGCCTTCACCTCCGGCTTGCCGGCCGGCGTCGCCGGCGGAATAGGGGGTGGCAGTTTCTCCGGCACCCAGGCCCAGTTCTTTTTCCAGGCGGCGGTCACCGCGTTGGGGTATTCGGGGCGGCCGCGGCTGCCGTTGTAGCGGCCCAGCGCCATGTAGAGGTCGCCGTTCTCGACGTCCAGGTAGTGGCGCAGGATTACGCAGCCCATGCGGATGTTGACGCTCATTTCGAACAGCGATGCCGCCTTGCCGTTGCCGATCAGGTCGGCCCAGAACGGCATGATCTGCATATAGCCGCGCGCGCCGGCGCTGCTCACCGCGTATTTCTTGAAGCCGCTTTCGACCTGGATCAGGCCCAGCACCATCTGCGGGTCGAGGCCGGCGCGGGTGGCTTCGTAATGCACGGTCTTGAGGAATTCGATGCGGGTCTGGTACTCGGGTTTGTTGCGCAGGGGCAGGCGCTCGTCCATTGCGGTGAGCCAGTGCACTTTTTCCAGCGGGGTGCGGAAGATCGGCTCCGGCGGGGTACGGTCGCCGCGCGCGGCGAGGGTGAGGGCGCTTTTTACGGAATCGGCGAGGGGTTCGTATTGTTGGGCGCCGGCGTGGGCCGGGCGGGGCAGAGCGGTGATGGCCAGGGCGAGGGCGAACGGTGTGATCAACGACGCTGCTTTTGCGAGAAGGCAGCTTCGCTGTCGCACCGAAAAATTGGGGTCAGAGGACAATTTTGAACGGCGAAAATTGTCATCCGACCCCAAATTTTCTCCGAGGTCTGCGGGCATGGTGCCGGTCAGGAAGCCAATTTGGATTTGAGGAGGGCGAGCGCCTCTGCCGGTGCAACCGGCGTAGCCGCGCTCTCGGTGCGGGCCTGGTACTCGATCTTGCCTTCCTTCAGGCCGCGGTCGCCGATGGTCAGGCGGTGCGGGATGCCGATCAGTTCCATGTCGGCGAACATCACGCCGGGGCGCTCGTCGCGGTCGTCCAGCAGCACGTCGATGCCGGCGGCCTGCAGTTCGGCGTAGAGCGATTCGGCGGCGGCTTTCACGGCTTCGGATTTCTTGATGCCGATCGGGCAGATCGCCACCGTAAACGGCGCGATGGCTGCCGGGAAAATAATCCCGCGCTCGTCGTTGCCCTGCTCGATGGCGGCGCCGACGATGCGGGTGACGCCGATGCCGTAGCAGCCCATTTCCAGCAGCGCCGGCTTGCCGTCGACGCCGACCACGGTGGCCTTGAGCGCCTCCGAGTATTTGGTGCGCAACTGGAAAATGTGCCCGACCTCGATGCCGCGGCAGATCTCCAGCTCGCCCTTGCCGTCCGGCGCCGGGTCGCCCTTGACGACATTACGGATGTCGGCCACGGCGACGGGTTCAGGCAAATCACGGCCCCAGTTGACGCCGGTGAGGTGGTAGCCGGCTTCGTTGGCGCCGCAGACGAAGTCGCTCATCGCCGCGACCGAACGGTCGGCCACGATGGTGACGCGATTGGGGTCGAGGCCCACCGGGCCGATGTAGCCGGGCTCGCAGCCGACGAAGTCGGCGATCTCGGCGGGGCTGGCGAAGCGGAAGGGCGAGAGGCCCGCGACCTTGCCGGCCTTGATCTCGTTCAGTTCATGGTCGCCGCGCAGCAGCAGCATGAAAAAGCGCTTGGCGGCGGGCTTGTCTTCCTCCTCGTGTACCAGGGCGATGGCCTTCACCGACTGCGTCAGCGGCAGGCCCAGTTGCTCGACCACCTGTTCGCAGGTCTTCTTGTTCGGCGTGGCAACTTTTTGCATCGCCGCGCCGGCGGCGCCGCGTGCGGCGGCGGGGGCCAGCGCCTCCGCCAGCTCGACGTTGGCGGCGTAGTCGGAAGCCGGCGCGTAAGCCAGGGCGTCCTCGCCGGAGTCGGCCAGCACATGAAACTCGTGCGAGCCGGTGCCGCCGATCGAGCCGGTGTCGGCCGCGACGGCGCGAAACCTCAGGCCCAGGCGGGTGAAAATCCGCGTGTAGGCGTCGAACATGTTCTGGTACTCGGCCTTCAGGCCGTCGAAGTCGGCGTGGAAGGAATAGGCGTCCTTCATGGTGAATTCGCGCCCGCGCATGATGCCGAAACGGGGCCGGCGCTCGTCTCGGAACTTGGTCTGGATCTGGTAGAAATTGATCGGCAGCTGGCGATAGCTGCGCAGCTCGTTGCGGGCGATGTCGGTGATCACCTCTTCGGAAGTCGGCTGCATCACGAAATCGCGCTCGTGCCGGTCCTTGAAGCGCAGCAGTTCCGGGCCGTATTGCTGGTAGCGCCCGGACTCCTGCCACAGCTCGGCCGGCTGCACCACCGGCATCGAGAGTTCGATGGCGCCGGCGCGGTTCATTTCCTCGCGAATGATGTTTTCCACCTTGCGCACCACCTTCAGGCCCATCGGCATCAGGGTGTAGATGCCCCCCGCCAGCCGCTTGATCAACCCGGCGCGCATCATCAGCTTGTGGCTGACGATTTCGGCGTCGTTGGGGGCCTCCTTGACGGTGGCGATGAAGAACTTCGAAGCGCGCATGAGATGCTTTTCTTTCGTGATTTTTTGAGCCTATAATGGACTCAATTCTAAAGGATTAGCAGGTGTCAGCATGCTGGACAGGGACGGTTACCGGCCCAACGTCGGCATCATCATCGTCAACCACAGGAACGAGGTCTTCTGGGGCAAGCGCATCAAGGAACATTCGTGGCAGTTTCCGCAGGGCGGCATCAAGTACGGCGAGACGCCCGAGCAGGCGATGTTTCGCGAGCTTTATGAAGAGACGGGACTGAAAGAAGAGCACGTGCGCGTCATCGGGCGCACGCGCGAATGGTTGCGCTATGACGTGCCGCGGGAATGGATCAAACGCGACATCCGCGGGCATTACCGTGGCCAGAAGCAAATCTGGTTCCTGGTGCGCCTGGTGGGGCGCGACTGCGACGTGCGCCTGCGCGCCTGCGAACATCCGGAATTCGACGCCTGGCGCTGGCACGACTACTGGGTGCCGCTGGAGGCGGTGATCGAGTTCAAGCGCGAGGTCTACAGCCAGGCGCTCAACGAGTTGTCGCGCCTGCTGTTCGCCCGCAAGGTGGAGAACCGCTATTTGCGCCAGCGGGTGCGTCACGAAGGCGAAGATGCAGTGCAGCAAGGCTGCCTGGAGGCCGGCGAGTCCGGCGCCGAAGGCGGCGAACCCTGCGCCGAAATGGCCGAGCCCTGCATCGAGGCGCCCGAGTCCTGTGACGACGCTGCCGAGCCCTGCGCCGAAGAGGCCCGGGAGGCGCAGCAGCCGGCCACCACCCTGACGGTGACGGAGGTAAGAATTACCATCATCACCGAGGAAATCGGCCAGAAATAAACCGCGCCTATCGTGCCGATTGGCAGAAACGATTAGGAGCGGCGGCGCGGTTTGGTTAAAATTTGTCAATTCACCGCCCAGGCGTAGCCGGGGCAGGGGATGTATGCGGCGGACCCTCTTCGCTTTGCTCTGGAAAGTCATCCCGCCGCAATGAATAACCGCATGTAACGGAGAGATACCATGGGACTCAAAGGCTCCAAAACCGAAGAAAACCTGAAGGCCGCATTCGCGGGTGAATCGCAAGCCAACCGTCGCTACCTGTACTTCGCAAACAAGGCTGACATCGAAGGCCAGAACGACCTCGCCGCCCTGTTCCGCTCCACCGCGGAAGGCGAAACCGGCCATGCGCACGGGCATCTGGAATACCTGGAAGCCGTCGGCGACCCCGCCACCGGCCTGCCGATCGGTGCCTCGCGCGACAACCTGAAGTCCGCCGTCGCCGGCGAAACCCACGAGTACACCGACATGTACCCGGGCATGGCCAAGAGCGCGCGTGAAGAAGGCCACACCGAAATCGCCGACTGGTTCGAGACCCTGGCCAAGGCCGAGCGCTCGCACGCCAACCGCTTCCAGAAAGCCCTGGACAGCCTGGTCGACTGATTGCAGCCTGTAGTGGTCAAGTAGTCAAGAAGGAGGGACCACCCTCCGCTTCCTCCAGGGCGATCCTGGAGGATTGATCGGGGGTGCGGCGGCGACGCCGACACCCCGTTTCTTTGGCGCGGCGCATCCGCCCGCGGCCTGCACTATTCCCGTTTGCCGTTCTACTCGCCCGGAACCCCCAAGCCATGTCGAATCGCGAAGGCAATCTCGATGCCCCCACCCGGCATCCGCTGGACTGGAAGAACCCCGAGTTCTACGAAGAAGAGTCCCTGTTCAAGGAAATGGAGCGGGTGTTCGACATCTGCCACGGCTGCCGCCGCTGCGTCAGCCTGTGCGGCTCCTTTCCCACCTTGTTCGACCTGGTCGACGAGAGCGCCACCTTCGAAGTCGACGGCATCGCCAAGCAGGATTACTGGAAGGTGGTCGACCAGTGCTACCTGTGCGATGTCTGCTACATGACCAAGTGCCCCTACGTGCCGCCGCATCCGTGGAATGTGGATTTCCCGCACCTGATGCTGCGCGCCAAGGCGGTCAAACACGACAAAGGCCTGAACCCTTCGCGCGACGCGCTGCTATCGTCCACCGACCTGATGGGCCAGTTCGCCGGCATTCCGATCGTCACGCAGACGGTCAATGCGGTGAACCAGACCAAGCTGGCGCGCGAGGTGCTGGAGATGACCCTGGGCGTCGATGAGCATGCCTGGATACCGTCTTACGCGGAAAAGAAGTTCCGCTCCGGCCCGCACAAAAGCGCCCCGGAAACCTGGAAGGGCCGGGTCAGGAACGGCGAGCGCACGCCGGGCAAGGTAGCGATTTTCTCCACCTGCTACATCAATTACAACGAGCCCGGCATCGGCGAAGACCTGATCAAGATCCTCGAGCACAACGGCATCCCCTGGACCCTGGCTGAGAAGGAAGCCTGCTGCGGCATGCCCAAGCTGGAGGCGGGCGACCTGAAGGCGGTGGAAAAGCTGAAGAACAAGAACATCCCGGTGCTGGCCAAACTGGCGGCCGAGGGTTACGCCATCCTCACGCCGATTCCTTCCTGCACCCTGATGTTCAAGCAGGAGCTGCCGCTGATGTTCCCCGACGAGGCGGAAGTCAAGGCGGTGCAGGACGCGATGTTCGACCCCTTCGAGTACTTCATGCTGCGCAAGCGCGACGGCCTGCTCAATACCGATTTCAAGCAGCCGCTGGGCGCGGTGAGTTATCACATCCCCTGCCATTCGCGGGTGCAGAATGTCGGCAAGAAAACTGCCGAGACGCTGCAACTGGTGCCCGACACCAAGGTGACCGTGGTCGAGCGCTGCTCCGGCCACTCCGGCACCTGGGGCGTGAAAAAGGAGTTCCATGCCCAGGCGCTGAAAATCGGCAAGCCGGTGTTCAAGGCGATGGCCGAGGCCAAGCCGAAGTACATCAGTTCCGATTGCCAGCTCGCCGGGCATCACATCGAGGAAGGCATCGCGGCGGCGGCGGCCGAGGGCGCCGAGGCGCCACAGCTGGAGCATCCCCTGTCGCTGCTGCGCATTGCGTACGGCATTTGAGGCAGTTCGTTTTGAAGCAAGTCGTTAAGTCTGGAGCAAGGTATGCCCGCAATTACCCGTGAAAGCCTGCTGACCCTGGAGGCGTATTCGAAGAAGCGCAACCAGTTCCGCGCCGAGGTGCTGGAGCACAAGAAAAACCGCGTGGTCCACGTAGGCGAGCACGTCACTCTGATTTTCGAGGACGAGCTGACCATGCGCTACCAGGTGCAGGAAATGCTGCGGGTGGAAAAGACCTTCGAGGAGGAGGGCATCCAGGACGAGCTCGACGCCTACAACCCGCTGATCCCGGACGGCTCGAATTTCAAGGCGACGATGATGATCGAGTACGCCACGCCGACCGAGCGGGCGCGGGCGCTGGCCAAGCTGAAGAACGTCGAAGACCACATGTTCGTCGAGGTCGAGGGCCAGGCGCGGGTGTTCGCCATCGCCGACGAAGACCTGCAACGCAGCAACGACGAAAAGACCTCGGCGGTGCACTTCCTGCGCTTCGAGTTGAGCGAACCGATGAAGGCGGCGCTGAAAAGCGGCGCGCAGCTGAAGATCGGCTGCGACCATGCGGAATATCTGGCGCAGGTGAACGAGCTGGTGCCGGAGACCCTGGCCTCGCTGGTCAAGGACCTGTCCTGAGGCTGTCGGCGCTGGCGCGCCACGGCCAGGGCAAGGCGTAGAATGCGCGCCTGCCCTTCCACAGTATCGAGCCTTCCATGAGTTCGCCTTCTTTCGCCCGCCGCGCCTGCATCTGCATCTTCGCCCTGTGCTGCAGCCCCGCGGCGCTGGCCCAGTCGATCCCGGTACCGCACTATGATGAGGAGATAAAACCGGACGCCGGGGTACCTTTTCCGGCGCCGCCGAAAAAGGAAAACCTGCTGCGTTTCCCCACCGATTGGACCACCACCGAGGTGTATGTGGACAGCACCAGCCTGGTCATTGGCGACAATACCGTCAGCTATACCCTGCTGCTGCGCGGCGCCGGCGGCGCCGACAACGTCACCTTCGAAAGCCTGCGTTGTGATGGTGCCCGCCGGGTGCTGGCCTACGGCAAGCGCGACGGCAGCTGGTCGCCTGCACATACCAGTGAATGGACCGCGATCAGGGACGCACGCAGCAACCGTTACTACTTCGAGCTATGGAGAGACGTGTTCTGCCGGGACACTGTGGTGCAAGTCAAGCGCGACATCATCATCGACATCAAGCGCGGCGGCCGCGTGGCCGACTACGAGACTCCCAGTCAGTGAGCCTCTTGAAGCGCGGTGCCCCTTCAGGGCGCCGCGCAGGCGCCGACATAATCGGCGCTGATGCGGTCGGTCCGCTGTTGCGGCGGCTTGCCGTTGATGATATCCACGCTGCCTTCGACGTGCTCCGCTTGCACGCTGTAGCGCGCGCTGATCGACAGGCCTGCTGCCGGGCAGATCAATTGCCATTGCAATCCGGCGCCTTCGCTGCGCATTTCCGGCGCGGGACAGGCGGCGTTGCCGCTGATCTGCGGCAGCAGCAGTTTGAGGTCTTCGGGGCCGCCCGTCTTGAAGCACAGGTTGTAGGCAACCGCGGGCTGGCCGGGGGCGCCGCTGCGAACCTGCCATTGGCCAGGCCGCAATGAGGGTGCCGTGCCCGGGTCGGGGACCTGGGCGTACGACACGGGCGCACTCAAGGCGAGGCAAATGCTGATGGCGCGGAACAGGGATCTTCGGGTTGGCATCGGTGCAATATGCGGGGGAAGTTGGAAGGGGTGGGAAACGAAACAGCAAGGAGACCGCGACGAAACAGCAAGGAAACAGGGATGCGACCGCGCAATCCAGCGCGCTAAAAAAGCCGGTGCGCCAACCCTATCGAATACAATTCTTTCATGATAGTGCCCGCCGTGCCCGTGCTCGCGTTCAAATTCCTGTTCTGGACGCTGGCGCTGGCAGTGTTCCTGCGCCGCCTGGCGGCAAACTGGCATCCCACGCCCGCCGCGGCGCGGCAACAAGGCGCCGCCCTGCTGCTGGGCATGCTGTTCGGCGCCAAGCTGGTCTACGCCTTCAATTATCCCGCCGTCACCCTGAATGCCCTGATCGGCGATACCCAGTCCCTGCTGGCGCTCGCCGGCGCCGGTTCCGCGCCCGGCGCGGTGCTGGGCGCGGTGCTGGCCCTGCGCTGGCTGCCGCGCCGTGCGGCCTCCGTCGATGCCCGGGCGCAAGGGCGGCTTTCCGGGGCTGCGCCGATTCCCCTGGCTGCCTTCGATCTGGACGTGATGGTGGTGCCGACCGCGCTGGCGCTGGCGATCCTCGATTGCGGCGCGGTGTTCTGGGCCTTGAGCGAACCCGGCTTCGGCGTATCCACCACCATGCCGTGGGGCATGGATTTCGGCGACGGTATCCTGCGCCAGCCGGTGATGCTCTACGAGGCCGCGTTTCTCGCGTTTGCCGCCTGGGGTTACGGCCGCCTGCACGCCGGCCTGTTCAAGCCCGGCGAGCGGGCGCTGTTGTTCCTTGCCGCCTATTGCGGGATGCGCCTGTTGACGGACTATTTCCGCACGCCTTTTGGTCCGCCTTTCCTGACCGAAATGATGCACCCGCGCGCCTGGATCTACTTCGGCCTGATGACCGCGGAACAGTGGGTTTGTCTGCTGGCGTTTTTTGCCATGCTGCCGGCCTGGTTTCGGCTGATGCGGCGCCTGGTCTATACACTCTGACCCAGGCTGCCGAAGCAGGTCTCAGGTCTGCGTCTGTTTGCTTTTCTGGTAGTGGCGCTGCGCCTTGGCGCGATTGCCGCAGGCGTTCATGTCGCACCAGCGCCGCGTGCCGCCCTTGCTGGCATCGACGAACAGCCATAGGCACTTGGGATTGGCGCACTGGCGCAGGCGTTGCGGTGCCACCCGGGTCATCAGATCGGCGGCGGACCAGAGCACCGGCGCCAGCAGCGGGGGCACGCTGGCGCGCAGGGGCGCGGTGCGCCAGACATAGCCCGGAGCCGCGGCCACCAGTTCCTCGCGCCGCGGCGCCTGGGCCAGCGCGTAGTTGAGCGCGGCCAGGTCAGGTGCGGCCACAGTGGCCTGGGTCGCCATGGCGTGAAAAATCCGATACAACGCTTCGCGCATGGCGATGGCCAAGTCGAACAAATGCAGTGCCTCCAGCGGCTGCGCGCGCGCCCAATTTTCAAGCCAGTCCAGTTGCGCCTTCGCATAACCCGGACTTTTCGCGCACCATTGCAATAGTTCGGCGCAGTCATGCAGGCTTTCTTCAGCCTGCGGGCTGCCGCGCCAACCAAGGGTGTTGGCAAAGTCCAGGCACAAGTCTTCGCGCGGGGCCGCGAGCAGTGAAAAATCGGCAGGAGAGGACGGCATGACTGTATTATAACCATCAATGCGGTTAAACATTAAATCCAGGCAAGGGTATAATCTAACTACTTAACTGGTTTAGTGGTTATAGAGGTGTTTATGTTTTGTACACTGTTTGAAACCGCCATTGGCACCTGCGGGCTCGGATGGGGCGAGTTAGGCGTTACTTGCGTGCAATTGCCCGGAACTGACGCGCGCGACACCCAGCGCCGCCTGCTGCGTCACATGAATGCTGCAATGCACACACCTTCGCCGGCGGTGGCGGCAGTCGTCGCCCGACTGCAGGCATACCTGCGCGGCGAGGCCGCCGAGTTCGCCGACGTGGTGGTTGACCTCGGTCGGGCCGACCCCTTTTGCCGCCAGGTGTATGTCGCCGCGAGGGACATTGCCTGGGGTTCGACCCTGAGTTACGGCGAACTGGCGACGAAGCTGGGCATGAACGGCGCCGCCCGCGACGTCGGCCAGGCACTGGGGCGCAATACGGTGCCCATCATCATTCCCTGTCACCGGATCGTCGGCAGCGACGGCAAACTGGGCGGTTATTCGGCGCCCGGCGGACCGGATACCAAGCGCCGTCTGCTGGAACTCGAAGGCGTGCGGCTGGGCACGCCTGCGGGACAGGGCGCGCTGTTCTAATCCAGGCGTTCAGGACTGCGGCGCATGAATGCGCCCGTCCTTCATCACCATCTTGAGCTTTTTCTTGTCCTGCAACAGGCGCACATCTTTGGTCGGGTCGCCCTCGACCGCAACGATGTCGGCGAGAAAGCCTTCACGGAGTTCGCCGGTCTGCCCTGCCAGCAACATCGCCGCGGCGCCGGTTTTGGTGGCGGCGGTGAGGGCTTCCACCGCGCTGTAGCCGAAGAACTTGACGAAGTGTTCCAGGTCGCGCGCGTTGGTCCCGTGCGGGGTCCAGGGAAAGCCGTAGTCGCCGCCCACCAGCACGCGCACGCCGCGGCGCTTCAGTTCCGGATATACCGCCAGCACGCCTTCGAACTGCTGCATCATGCCGGCGGCTTCGGCCTTGGCGCGGGTGATGCCCCAGGCCTCTGCCTCGAAGATGGTGTTGTGCAGCAGGCCGAAGGCGGGAGCGACGAAAATGCGCTCCTTTTGTTCTTCCAGCGCATCGAGCGAGCGCGCGTCGGCGAATTCGAGGTGATACAGGATGTCCGCCTGGTGCTTCAGCGCCAGCAGAATCGAATCCGCCGCCCGCGTGTGCACCGCCAGGCGCTTGCCGTGGGCATGCGCGGTGCGCGCCGCCGTGCCCAGTTCGATCTCGGTCATGATGGTCTGGTCCTGGCGCGCGCCCTTCACCGTGTGGTTGCCCGAAACGTTGAGCTTGAGCGTATCCACCCCTTCGCGGATCAGCAGGCGGCAGGTCTTGAGCATTTCCAGCTCACCATCGACGATCATCCCCACCGACTCGCGGTAGATGTGCATCAGGCGCTCGTCGCCGAGGTTGCCGGTGTTGGTCAGCTCGGGGCTGGCGGCGAGCATGCGCGGCCCGGGAATGTGGCCGGCGTTGATGGCGTTGCGGATCACCACGTCCAGGCGCGGCTTGGCGGCGCCCGCCGACAGCACGCTGGTGAAGCCCGCTTCCAGCACGATGCGCGCGTTGCGCATGGTGAGCAGCACATGCTCCTCCGGCGGGATGTTGCCGTGGTCGGCGAAATTCGCCGGCTCGGCAAAGGAAAGGTGGCTGTGGCCGTCGATCAGGCCGGGGATCAGGGTGCAGCCGCTGCAATCGCGGGTTTGCGCGTCGGCCGCCGCTCCCTTACCGTCGCGGAAAATCGCCGCGATGCGCTGATCTTCCACCAGCAGGTCGGCGCGAAAAGGCGCGCGTTCGCCGGCTGTCCACACCTGGCCGCCTTGCAGCAAAAGTCGCATGTCTGTCTCCGTCGGATGCGCGCCTGATGGCCGCGCGATTTGTATCGCCATACTACCGTGCGGGCCGGCCGCGCGCGCCGTCGCGGCGGCGATCCGGCTTATCGCGCTTCCTTATGCAGCATAAGCATACGCGGCGGATTGACCCGGATCGCTACGCGCGCCGACAATGCGCCGGTTCCGAGGAGAAAAACGTGAAGTCAATGTTGCGCGGCATTTGTATTGTCTTGTTGATCACCGCGGCCTGCCCGGCACTCGCCCAATCCGCCTGGCCGAACCGGCCGGTGCGGGTGATCGTCCCCAGTGCCCCCGGCGGCGCGCCTGACGTGATGGCGCGCCTGTACTCGCAAAAGCTGAGCGAAAATCTGGGCCAGCCCTTCGTGGTGGAAAACATCACCGGCGCCGCCGGCATCGTCGGCACCGACAAGGTGGCGAAGTCGCCCAACGACGGCTACACCATCATGTTCGGTTTCAACCAACTGGTGACCACGCTCCCGCACCTCTACGCCAAGCTGCCCTACGACCCGAATCGCGACCTCACGCCGGTCATCGTGCTGGCCTACGGCCCCTACGTCTGGCTGGCCAACAACAACGCGCCGTTCAACAACATCGCCGAGCTGATCGCCTATGCCAAGGCCAACCCGGGCAAGGTGGCCTACGGCTCGATTGGCGCTGGCACCGCCACCCATCTAGCAGGCGAACTGCTGGCGCAACAGGCGGGCATCGATCTGCTGCACGTGCCCTACAAGGGCCGCGCCACCACCGACCTGATGGCCGGGCAGATCCAGCTGGCGCTGGAACCCAATGGCTCGGCGGTGCCCCTCGTCAAGGAGGGCCGCGTGAAAGCGATCGCCGTGGCTTCGGCCAAGCGACTGCCGGCGCTCCCCAATGTGCCGACGGTGGGCGAGACCTTGCCGGGGTACGAGGTGAGTGGCTGGCAGGCGATCTGGCTGCCCGGCGGCGCGGCCAGGGAAATGGTCGAGCGCCTCAACGCCGAATTTGCCAAGGTGATCCACGACCCTGCCTTCAACAAGCGCCTGCTCGAACTCTCCTACATCCCGGTTGCCAACACGCCGGCCGAGATGAGCGAAATGATCCGCCAGGAAACGCTGAAGTGGGGCGCGTTGATCAAGGCGAAAAATATTCACCTCGATTGAGGTGCAGGCGAGCCGCGGACGCGGCAGCCTGCGCATGCAGCAGGGCTAGCCCTGCACCACCATGTTGTCGCGATGCACCAGCTCGGCTTCGATCACGAAGCCGAGGATGCTCTCGATCTCGCTGGAGGCGTGGCGCATGATCAGGCGCGCCTCGGTGGAGGAGTAGTTCACCAGTCCGCGCGCGATCTCGCGGCCCTCGGGGGCGCGGATCGCCACCACCTCGCCGCGCTCGAACTCGCCCGACACCTGCGCCACGCCGATCGGCAGCAGGCTTTTGCCGTCCTGCGTCAGGGCGCGTGTCGCGCCGGCATCCAGGGTGAGCGAGCCGCGCACCTGCAGATGATCGGAAAGCCAGGCCTTGCGCGCGTTGATGCGCGGGGTGTCGGCCGTCAACTCGGTGCCGACGGCCCAGCCGCCGGCCAGGCGCAGCAGCACGTCAGGCTCGCGGCCGGAAGCAATCACCGTATGCGCGCCGCTTTTCGCCGCGCGCTTGGCGGCGAGTATCTTGGTCAGCATGCCGCCCTTGCCGAGGCCGCCGCCGCTGCTGCCGGCCATTTGCTCCAGGCTTTCGTCGCCGGCGCGGCCGTTGCGTACCAGGGTGGCAGTCGGATCCTTGCGCGGATCAGCGGTGAACAGGCCCTGCTGGTCGGTGAGGATGATCAGCACGTCGGCTTCGATCAGGTTGGCCACCAGCGAGCCGAGAGTGTCGTTGTCGCCGAACTTGATCTCGTCGGTGACCACCGTGTCGTTCTCGTTGATCACCGGCACCACCCCGAGTTGCAGCAGGGTCGTCAGTGTCGATCGGGCGTTGAGATAGCGCTTGCGGTCGGCCAGGTCATCGTGGGTCAGCAGCACCTGCGCGGTCTCGATCTGGTGCACCCGGAAGCAGCTTTCGTAAACCTGCGCCAGGCCCATCTGGCCGACGGCGGCGGCGGCCTGCAATTCGGGAATCGCCTGCGGCCGCTTGGCCCACTTCAGGCGCTGCATGCCCTCGGCGATCGCGCCGGAAGAGACCAGCACCACTTCCTTGCCTTGCGAGCGCAAGGCCGCAATCTGCCGCGCCCATAAGGCAATCGCCTGGCTGTCGAGGCCCTTGCCGTCGTTGGTGACCAGCGAGGAGCCGACCTTGACGACCAGGCGTTTGGCGCCGGCGACGACCGAGCTCATGACTTCTTGCTTTCCTTTTCCAGGTGTTCTTTCGCCCGCTGTGCATTCGTCAAGGGTACCTTCGGCTGGAGTTGCTTCGTCCCTTGTTCCTTCGGCGCGCTTGTCCCCTCCGCCTCGTCCTCTTCGGCCAGCTTGACCGTCTCGAGATACTCGCCGACCTCCCGGCACAGTTCGCGGGTGCCGTCGCCCTTCATTGCGGAGATCGAATACACCGGGCCCTTGAAGCGCAGGCGGCGCACCACGTCGGCAACGCGCTTCTTGCGCTCGGCTTCGTCCGGAATCAGGTCGAGCTTGTTCAGCACCAGCCAGCGCGGCTTGGCGTACAGTTCGGCGTCGTATTTTTTCAGCTCGCCGACGATTGCCTTCGCCTCCTTCACCGGATCGACCGCTTCGTCGAAGGGCGCGATGTCCACCAGATGCAGCAGCAGGCGGGTGCGTTGCAAATGTTTGAGGAACTGCACGCCGAGTCCGGCGCCGTCGGCCGCGCCCTCGATCAGCCCGGGCACGTCGGCGATCACGAAATCGATGGTGTCGGTGGCGCGCACCATCCCCAGGTTCGGATGCAGGGTGGTGAAGGGATAGTCCGCCACCTTCGGCCGCGCGTTCGACACCGCGCGAATGAAGGTGGACTTGCCGGCGTTGGGCATGCCCAGCAGGCCGACGTCGGCCAGCACCTTCAGTTCCAGCTTGAGTTCCTTCTCCTCGCCTTCCTCGCCCATGGTGTACTGGCGCGGCGCGCGGTTGGTGGAAGACTTGAAGTGGATGTTGCCCAGCCCCCCCTGCCCGCCCTTGGCCAGCACGATCTCCTGGCCATCGCGCGCCAGGTCGGCCACCACGGCGCCGCTTTCGAGTTCGGTGATCATCGTGCCCACCGGCATGCGCAGCACGATGTCTTCCGCGCCGCGGCCATATTGGTCGGCGCCGCGTCCGGGCTCGCCGTTCTTCGCCTTGTGGATGCGCGCGTAGCGGAAGTCGATCAGGGTATTGATGTTGCGGTCGGCGATGGCGATGATGCTGCCGCCGCGCCCGCCGTCGCCGCCGTCGGGCCCGCCTTCGGGCACATACTTCTCGCGGCGAAACGAAGCCATGCCGCGCCCGCCATCGCCGGCTCTGATCTGGATCGTGGCTTCGTCAATGAATTTCATGATGTGTTCTTATTCCGTTTCCCGTAAAACAAAAGGCCCAATCGGAGTTACCGACTGGGCCTTGTCGCTTAAGCCCTGGGGCTTATGCCGGGACGACGCTGACGGTGCGCTGCTGCAGCTTGCCCTTGAGCCTGAACTCCACTTTGCCTTCGGCAGTGGCGAACAGGGTGTGGTCCTTGCCCATGCCGACGTTGTCGCCGGCGTGGAACTCGGTACCGCGCTGGCGCACGATGATGTTGCCCGAAACGACGGCTTGGCCGCCGTAGACCTTGACGCCCAGTCGCTTCGACTCGGAATCGCGGCCGTTACGCGTGGAGCCGCCGCCTTTTTTGTGTGCCATGGCTGATTACTCCTTACGCGTTGATCGCCGAGATCTCGATCTCGGTGTAGTTCTGACGATGGCCCTGGTGCTTCTGGTAGTGCTTGCGGCGGCGCATCTTGAAGATGCGGACCTTCTCGCCACGGCCATGGGAAATCACCTTTGCCAATACCTTGGCACCCGCTACCAGGGGCGAGCCGACTACCACCGACTCACCGCCCAACATCAACACCTGATCGAGAACGATTTCTTGACCGATGTCTGCAGGTATCTGTTCTACCTTTAATTTTTCGCCGGCGACGACGCGATACTGCTTGCCGCCGGTTTTTATGACCGCATACATGGTTAAATCCTTAAAAAATCCCGCGCGGCAAGCCCTCAGTAAGGTCTAGGTGCTGCAACGCAGGGTCGTGAATGCTGCTGATTGCTCCGCCGGGCGAACCATCGGCCCTTCGACGCCCAGAAAGAAATGCCCGGGCATGGATTGCAGAGAGCCCGAAAGAATAACAGAAAACCTCATAGAAGTCAAAGGTTTGCTGTCATCCAGCGACACCGGACGGCAAACCCGGCGGCCCGGGGGCCGGACATAAACTATCGTTTGATTTTGCCCCGCCCCTCTACTAGACTCAGGCGGCTTTGCCACTCTTCTGATTTTTTGGGGTTTTTCTTGGAATTTTCCGATTTGCGCACGCCGATTGCCGCCGATATGGCGGCGGTCGACGCGGTGATCCGCGCCCGTTTGACCTCCGAAGTGGCGCTGATCGGCCAGGTGGCCGAATACATCATCGGCAGCGGCGGCAAGCGCCTGCGCCCGGTCCTGCTGTTGTTGTCCGCCGGGGCGCTGGGCCACGCCGGCCCGCAGGCGCACGAACTGGCGGCGGTGATCGAAATGATCCACACCGCCACCCTGCTGCACGACGATGTGGTCGACGAGTCGGAACTGCGGCGCGGCCGCAAGACCGCCAATGCCCTGTTCGGCAATGCCGCCAGCGTGCTGGTGGGCGACTTCCTCTACTCGCGCTCCTTCCAGATGATGGTGGGGGTGGGCAAGATGGGCGTGATGCAGGTGCTGGCCGACGCCACCAATGTGATCGCCGAAGGCGAAGTGCTGCAGTTGATGAACATCGGCGACACCGAAGTCTCGGAAGAGCGCTACCTCACGGTGATCCGCTACAAGACCGCCAAGCTGTTCGAGGCCGCCGGCCGCCTGGGTGCGATGCTGGCCGGCGCGCCGGACCCGGTATGCATGCAGATGGCCGAGTTCGGCATGCGTCTGGGGACGGCCTTCCAGTTGGTCGACGATGTGCTCGATTACTCCGGTGACGTGGCTGAAACGGGCAAGAACCTGGGCGACGACCTCGCCGAAGGCAAGCCCACCTTGCCGCTGTTGCGCGTGCTCTCCACCGGCACGCCGGCGCAGCAGGCAGAGGTGCGCCGCGCCATCACCGAGCCCGGCAGCGCCGATTTCGGCATCGTCATGCAGGCGATCCACGACACCGGCGCGCTGGAGTACACCCGCGCTGCCGCGCAGGCCGAAGCGCAGCGCGCCGCAAGCCTGCTGGCCGCGTTGCCGGATAGCCCGCACAAGCAAACTTTGCTACAATTATGTGCTTTCGCGGTGGAACGCCGGAGTTGACTGCCTGCCGGGCAGTTTGATCGATGCGCCGGATCGCCAACGGAAAAAACCCAAGTCGGGGTGTAGCTTAGCCTGGTAGAGCGCTACGTTCGGGACGTAGAGGCCGGAGGTTCGAATCCTCTCACCCCGACCACATTGAGCGCTCAAAAGTACAAACCTACTTTTGAGCGGCTTGGTTAGATAAAAAATCGCTGGCAGAGCCAGACGATTTTTCATGCTTAAGAGCCACGAAAAAACGTCCGGGTTCGAAGCCGCTGCGGAGTGCGCTCGCGCGCCGGGGGCGCGCATCGACGTGGCTGTCGCTGGCCGGTATCATGCCTCCTGCGCGGGGCAGGGCAACGGAGCCTTGGCAAATCACATTGATCGTGGACCGCGCGAGAAAAAAGAGACAAAAACATGAAAGAGCAAGCGCAGGTGGATTCGCGCCAGGCCTGGCAGCGCCTGGCCGTGGCCATGACCCTGTCGACCATCGGCGGCAGCGCGATGTACCTGGTCTCGGTGATCCTGCCCGCCGTGCAGCGCGACTTCGGCATTGCGCGGGCCCAGGCTTCGATACCCTATACGGCCATGATGATCGGCTTCGGCATCGGCGGCTTGCTGATGGGCCGGATGCTGGACAAATACGGCGCCCGCGTGCCGGCGATGATCGGTTCCGTCAATGTCGGCCTGGGCTTCATGCTGGCCGCGGCATCGCCCTCGATCTGGTGGTTCGCGCTGATCCATTGCTTCGTGCTCGGCATGTTCGGCAGCTCGGCTACCTTCGTGCCGCTGCTGGCCGATACGGCGCGCTGGTTCGTGCGCCGGCGCGGCATCGCCGTGGCCCTGTTCGCCAGCGGCAACTATCTCGCGGGCGCGCTCTGGCCGCCCATCGTGCAGCACTTCGTCGACGGCTACGGCTGGCGCGCCGCGTATGCGGGCATGGGCGTGTTCTGCATCCTCACCATGCCGCTGCTCGCCTGGCGCCTGGGCGCGCGGGCGCCGGCCGATGCAACCCCGGTGGCGTCGGGTTCGGCCGGGTCTGCGTCAGCTACGCCTGTGCAGGCCCGCCCCTTCGGCTTTTCCCTGACGCAGGCGCAGGCCCTGCTGTGCATCGCCGGCATCGGCTGCTGCGTCGCCATGGCCATGCCCCAGGCGCACATCGTCGCCTATTGCACCGACCTGGGTTTTTCCGCCGCGCAGGGCGCGCAGATGCTCTCGCTGATGCTCGGCTGCGGCATCGTCAGCCGCCTGGTCTCCGGGGCGATCTGCGACCGCATCGGCGGCTTGCGCACGCTGATGCTCGGAGGGATACTGCAGCTTACCGCGCTGCTTTTTTTCATCCCCTTCGACAGCCTGCTGTCGCTCTACGTCATCTCCGCGCTGTTCGGCCTGTTCCAGGGCGGCATCGTGCCCAGCTACGCCATCATCGTGCGCGAATATTTTCCCGCGGCGACCGCGGGCGTGATCACCGGCAACGTGCTCACCGCCACGCTCCTGGGCATGGCGCTGGGCGGCTGGATGTCGGGCAAGATTTTCGATCTCACCGGCTCCTACAACGCCGCCTTCATCAACGGCATCGCGTTCAACCTGCTCAATTTTTCGATCGCGGCCTTTCTCTGGTATCGCGTGCGGTCGCGGTCCTTGGGTGCGCAAGGCGCGGTGCCGCAGGCGCGGCCTTCCTGAGGGACCGCAAGCGGCCGTGCAAACCGGCCGCAGTATGCCGATTCGTTCTGGTGCCATGCCGGAAAGTGGGATTGATGGCATGAATAAGAGCGCGTTTCGCCGGCTTGGTCCACAATCGACGCCAACGACAATGGTGGGAGACAAGGCTGATGCGGGCCATCGACATGCTGGACCACGGGCTCAGGCGCGAGCCGCAGCGCGACTGCCTGCGCGACGAGACGCGCGCTTATAGCCATGAAGAGGTGCGCCTTCTCACCCATCGCATCGCGCATGCGTTGCGCGCCCAGGGGCTGAATCGCGGGGCCAAGGTGGCGTTTTATAGCGCCAATTGCGCGCTCACCTTCGTCGCCATGATCGCGGTGTTTCGCGCCGGCTGCGTGTGGCAGCCGGTGCATCCGCGCAACACCGTCGCGGAGAATCTCGACTTCCTGCTGGATAACGAGACTGAATACCTGTTCTATCACTCGAAGACGGCAGCCGATGCGGCGCAGTTCAAGGCGGCGGTAAAAAGCCTCAAGGGGCTGACTTGCGTGGATACGGCCGATGAAAACGGGCCGGGGCTGGAGGAATGGGCGGCGCCGTTTGCCGATGTCTTTCCCGATGACATGCATGGCCCCGACGACCTCGCTTGGGTCAAGGCCACCGGCGGCACCACCGGCCGTTCCAAGAGCGTGGAGATCACGCATCGGGCGGTGGTGGCGCTATTTTCCGCGTTTCACTGGAACATGCCGCTGAACGCGGGGCACGTGACCCTCGCCGCCACGCCGCTGACGCATGCGGCGGGTAATGTCGCGCTGTGCACCTTATGCAACGGCGGCACCATCGTGTTCCTCGATAAAGCCGACCCGGCAGCCATTCTCGACACCATCGAGCGCCACCGCATCACCACCCTGTTCATGCCGCCGACGGTGATTTACAACCTGCTGGGTACGCCAGGTGTGCGCGAGCGCGATTTCTCCTCGCTGCGCTACTTCCTCTATACCGCCGCGCCGATTTCGGCGGACCGCATGCGCGAGGCGCTGGAGGTGTTCGGCCCGGTGATGGCGCAAGGCTGGGGGCTGGCGGAAGCGCCACTGCTTTGTACCTTCCTCGGCCCCGATGACTACAAGCGCGCGGCGGCCGAGCCGAAAATCCTCAGCAGTTGCGGCCGCGCCACGGCGTTTGCGCGGGTGGAGATCGTGGGCGAGGACGGCCGGGTGATGCCGGACGGCGAAGTCGGCGAACTGGTGGTGAAAAGCGACCTGGTGATGCGCGGCTACCTGAATCGCCCGGAGGAAAACACGAAGGCCCTGCACGACGGCGCGCTCTATACGGGCGACGTCGGCTATCGCGACAGCGAAGGGTTTTACTTCATCGTCGACCGCAACAAGGACATGATCATCAGCGGCGGCTTCAACATCTATCCGAGTGAAATCGAGCAGCTGCTGTGGCGCCATCCAGCGGTGCTGGATTGCGCGGTGATCGGCGTGCCGGATGCGAAGTGGGGCGAGGCGGTGAAGGCAGTGGTCGAACTCAAGCAGGGACAGAGCGTGACCGAAGAGGAACTGCGCCTGTATTGCCGTGACGCGCTGGCCGCCTTCAAGGCGCCGAAGACGGTGGAAATCTGGCCCGAGCTGCCCAAGAGCCTGCTGGGCAAGGTGCTCAAGCGCGAAATCCGCGAGCGTTACTGGCAGGGCGAGACGCGCCGCGTCTGATCTGGCCTTGTTCAACAACCCAACCTACGAACGAACGGAACATCCCATGGCCGAGCCGGTGATCGTCGAAACCCGCTACGAGAAATATCCGCAGGCAGTCACCCTGCGTCTGAACCGCCCGGAAAAAAAGAACTCCTTGCCGTCCGCCGCGCTGGAACACCTGGGCGAACGCCTGGCCGCCCTGCACCACGACATCGACACGCGGGTGATTTTCATCACCGGCACCGGCGCCGCGTTCACCTCGGGGCAGGACATCAACGACATCAACAATCTTTCGGGCGCGCATCTGGCGGCGCTGTTCGAGCGCGACATCGACATCCTGTCGCGCATCGTCTCGATGCCGAAAATCGTGATTGCCGCGGTCAACGGCGCCTCCGCCGGCATGGGCAACCACTTCGCCATTTGCGCCGACCTGTGCGTGGTGAAAAAGGGCGCGAGCTTTTACTTCACCGGCGCCGCCAAGGCGATTCCCGGATTGTTGCTCGGCACCTCGCTGCTGCCGCTCACCGTGGGGCTGAAACGCGCCAAGGCGATCTACCTGCGCGGCGGCCAGTACCCCGCTGAAAAGGCGCTGGCCGACGGCTTTTGCAACGAGGTGTTCGACGAGGCCGACTGGGATGCGGAGCTGGAAAAGCTCGCCGCCGAATTCAGCGCGCGCAACCCGCAGACCATGGCGCACAACAAATACCAGCTGAACCAGCACGTGCTGCAGATGCTGGCCTCGGTCAAGCTCTCCGGCCTGGCGGGGGCGGGCTATTTGTCCGAGATCAGCACAGTGCCCACCGGCCGGGTCAAGCCACCGGGTGGCTAGGCCGGCCCGCATAAATTAATCAGGAGACAAGGCAATGATTCGCGCATTCGCATCTTGCATGGTGGTGCTGGCCGCGGCGGCTGGGCTGATGCCGATTCCGGCATCGGCGCAGGATGCCTACCCATCCAAACCAATCCGCATCATCGTCCCCTTCGCCGTCGGTGGCGGCAGCGACATCGTCGCCCGCGTCACCGCCAAGGAGCTGGCCCAGCGCATCGGCCAGCCGGTGGTGGTCGACAATCGCCCCGGTGCCGGCGGCAGCGTCGGCGCCAACCTGGCGCTCAAATCCGCGCCGGACGGCTATACGCTGCTGCTGGTCTCCAGCAGTTACGCCGTCAACCCCGCGCTGTACAAGCTGCCCTTCGATTCGCTGGCCGACATGACGCCGGTGATCGAGCTGGGCAGCGGCCCGATGATCGTTACCGTCAATCCGCAACTGCCGGTGAAAACGCTGAAGGAGCTGATCGACTACGCCCGCGCCAACCCCGGCAAAATTTCCTTCGGCAGCAGCGGCCTGGGCGGACTGATTCATTTTTACACCGAAGCCTTCATGCTCGAGACCAGCACGCGCATGGTGCACATTCCCTATCGCGGCTCGGCCGACCTGATTCCGGATCTGCTCTCCGGGCGCATCCAGCTGGTGCTGGGCGACGCCGGCTCGGTGTATCGGCATATCGCCGCCGGCAGCCTGCGTGCCATCGCGGTCTCGGGAAAAAACCGTCTGGCCGAATTGCCGCAAGTGCCGACGCTGGTCGAGGCCGGCTTCACCGCCTTCGACATGGCGGTGTGGCAAGGCCTGGTGGCGCCCAAGGGTACGCCGGAAGCCGTCGTCGCCAAGCTCAACGCGCAGCTCAACGAGATCGTGCGTATCGACGAAGCGGTCAAGGCGTTCAAGGCGCAGTATTACTATCCGGTGGGCGGCACGCCCGCGGCGTTCTACGAGCTGATCAAGGGCGACGCCGACCGCTGGGTGACGGTGGCCAAGCGCGCCAACATCAAGGTGGAGTAGGGCGCGGTACGTCAGGGGCCATCCGCGTTATGCGCGCCATCATCCGCGCGCCGTGCCCATCCTGTGATTAAATCCGCTCCCCATGGCCGCGGGGCCGGTGATTCATGACAAGGGAACGGGAATGAAGCAGGTCGCGCCGGAAATTTCGCCGGTGATGAAAAGGCTGAGCGAGTACATCGCCGCCGCGCCGCGGCGCGCGCTGCCGGCGCAGGTGCAGGAGCGCGCCAAGCATCATTTGCTCGACACCATCGCCGCGATGGTCTCCGGCGCCCCCTTGCTGCCCGGGCAGCGCGCCATAGCCTACGTGGGCACGATGGGCGGCACGCCGGAAGCCTGCGTGGTCGGCACATCGATTGTCACCACGGCGGTGAACGCCGCGCTGGCCAACGGCATGCTCGGCCACGCGGATGAAACCGACGACGCCTACTACCAGGCGCTGGTGCATCCCGGCTGCGCGGTGGTGCCGGCGGCACTTGCCATGGCCGAGCGCGAGCGGCGCAACGGCGTGCAGTTGCTGCGCGCGGTGGTGCTGGGCTACGACATTTGCGCGCGCACTTCGAAATCCCTGGGAGTGGAAAAATTCCGCACCGCCGGGCATTCGACCCACAGCTTCGGCGGCACCTTCGGCGCCACCGCGGCGGCCGGGGCGCTGGCCGGCATCGACGCGCGCCAGGCGCGCTATCTGCTTTCGTATGCCGCGCAACAGGCTTCGGGCCTGTCGTGCTGGGCGCGCGACACCGAGCACATCGAAAAGGCTTTCGACTTCGGCGGCATGCCGGGGCGCAACGGCGTGATGGCGGCGACCATGGTGGCGATGGGTTTCACCGGGGTGGAAGACGTGTTCGCCGGCGACCGCAGTTTTTTTCACGCCTTCGAGGACTTTGCGCAACCCAATGAACTGGTGGCGGGGCTGGGCACGCGCTTCGACATCATGAACACCGCGATCAAGCGCTGGCCGGTGGGCTACCCGATCCAGGCGCCGCTGGACGCCTTGTCCAATGTAATGGCCAAATACAAAGTGCGCGCCGCCGACGTCGAGCGCGTGAAGATCAGCCTGGACGAGCAGGGCGTGCGCACGGTGAGCAACCGCGTGATGGCCGACATCAACCTCCAGCACCTGGCCGCGCTGATGCTGCTCGAAGGCGATATCAGCTTCGAGGCCTCGCACGACCCGGCGCGCGTTGCCGACCCGAAGGTGCTGGCGCTGCGCGCGCGCATCGAGGTGGCGGGCAGTCCGGCGTTGTCGAAGGCGAAGACCACGCAGTCGATTGTCGAGATCACCACGCGCGACGGCCGCAAGCTGCGCCACCATACCCGCGCGGTGCGCGGCAGCGCCACCAATCCGATGGCGCGCGAGGAAGTCGGGGCCAAGGCGCTCGGCCTGCTGGCGCCGACGCTGGGCAAGCGCCGCGCGCAGCGGCTGATCGATACCATCTGGCAGATCGAGCGCGTCAAGGACGCGCGCAGCCTGCGCCCGCTGCTGCGCGCCTGAAACTGAACGTACAAAATACAAACATAGAACCACGGAGACCTCATGCGCACCATCCTCAAACTCTGCAACGCCGGCCTCGCCGCCTGCATGCTGCTCGCCGCTGCAGCGCAAGCGCAGGCGCCCGCCTGGCCGGCGCGCGCCGTGCGCATCGTCGTGCCTTCCTCGCCGGGCGGCGGCACCGATATCCTGGCGCGCCTGATGGCGCAAAAGCTCAGCGAGAGCCTGGGCCAGTCCTTCGTGGTCGACAACCGGCCCGGCGCCGGCCAGGTCCTGGGCAGCGACATCGTCGCCCACGCCGCGCCCGACGGCTACACCCTGCTGATGGCGGCTTCCGCCATCGTGCTGGGCCAGGTGACGAGCAAGAAATCGCCCTACGACGTGGCGCGCGACTTCGCCCCCATCACCCTGGTGGCGGACCTGTCCAACGTATTGGTGGTGCACCCTTCGGTGCCGGCCAATTCGGTGGCCGAGCTCATCGCCTATGCCAAGGCGCATCCGGGCATGAACTACAGCTCGGCCGGCAGCGGCACCTCGCCGCATTTGTCGATGGAGCTGTTCCGCTCGATGGCCGGCATCACCCTGACGCATGTGCCCTACAAGGGCACCGGCCCGGCGACCATGGACCTGGTGGCGGGCCAGGTGCAGCTGTCGATGCCCAACATCCTCACGGCTCTTCCGCATGTCAAATCCGGCAAGCTGCGTGCGCTGGGCGTCACCGGCAAGCGCCGCACCTCCAGCATGCCGACGGTGCCGCCGATCGGCGAGGCGGGCCTGCCCGGTTACGAGGCCTTGCAGTGGTACGGGCTGCTGGCACCGGCCGGTACGCCGCCGGCGATCATCGCCAGCGTGCAGGCGCAGGTGGCCAAGTCGCTGGTGCTGCCGGAGGTGCGGGAGCGCCTGGCCACCGACGGGGCGGACGCTGTCGGCAGCAAGCCCGAGGAGTTCGCCGCCTATATCAAGACCGAGCTGGACAAGTGGGGCAAGCTGGTCAAGACGGCGAACATCACGGCTGACTA
>DATAZV010000309.1:0-22367 GCA_036271855.1 Burkholderiales bacterium | reverse complement strand
ACGACAGCGCGGCCTTGGCGCGATCCGGCGCCGGCGCAGCGCCGGCTGCGGGCAGCGGCTCGGCCAGATTGGCGAAAAAACCACTGTCCTGCAGGGTCGCCCACGCCTGCGTCGATCGCAGGGCCGCGCTCTGGATGGTCGCGTTGAGGTCGGCCTTGGCGACCTTTTTGAACGATTCCGTGTCCTGCTTGAGCCATTCCTCGACGTTGGCGGCCATTGCGGAGACGTCAAACTCGTCGAGGCTGGCGGCGGCGGCCGCCGCTGGCTTGGGGGCGGCCACGGCTGGCCTGGCCGCTTTCGCCACCGGCAATTCGAAGGGTATTTCGGCAAAGTCGATCAATTTCATGCGCAGCAATTCGCGCAGCCAGGCGGTGATGTCTTCCTCATCCAGGCGCGGGAACTTGCCCGCCAGGTCCTCGACGGTGCGCTTGCCGTCGAGTGCTTTGAGCATTTCACGAAAACCAGAGGACAGGGGACGGCCGCCATCATCCATCGCGGCACTGCCTTCGGCGGTACGGGCGTATATATCTTGCGGGCTGAGGGGTATTTCTTCGGCGGGCATCGGACTTTTCATTCGGCCAGGGGATTTTCGGCAGCCGGCCGATACCGGGAAGGCAAAGCGCCGCCCGGCTCCAATCCCTATGATATCCGACCTGCCTGCCGTGATGCGCCACCCGCGCGGCGGCGCCTGCCGCCCGCGTAGTCCGCTACTGGAACTGGAAGTGGCCGACCGAAGCGCGCAGGCGCGCGGCGAGTGACTTGAGTTCGGTCGCCGTATCGCGGCCCTGCGCCACCGAGGCCCGGTTTTGCTCGGCCGCCGCCGCCACCCGTTCGGTGGTGCCGGCGATTTGTTCGCTGGCGACGCGCTGTTCGCGAGTGGCATCGGCCAGATCGCGCAGATTATCGACGGCACGCGCCGCACCGCTGCCCAGTTCGTTCAGCGGTTCCATCAGGCGCTCGATGCAGGCGACGCCGGCGGCGGCGCGCTTTTTCAGCCCGTCGATGCGCTCGCTCGCCCCGCCCACGCTGGACTGGATGGCGCCGATGGTGTTCTGTATTTCGGTGGTGGCGGCGCTGGTGCGCTCGGCCAGCTTGCGCACTTCGTCGGCCACCACGGCAAAGCCGCGGCCCTGTTCGCCGGCACGCGCAGCTTCGATCGCCGCGTTCAGCGCCAGCAGATTGGTCTGGTCGGCGATCTCCTTGATCAGTTTCACCACCGAGCCGATTTCGCCGGCGCGGCTGGTCAGTTCCGCCATCTGCGTGCCGAACTCGCCGATCGAGCGGTCGATTTCGCCGATCTCGCGGGCCGCCGCACCGCCCTGCACGACGCCGAGACCGGAGACCTCGGCGGTCTGCTCGGCGACGAAACGCGCCACTTCGGCATTTTCCGAAACCTGGACGATCGAGGCGGTCAATTCCTGCACCGAAGCCGCCGTCGAGGCCACCGCCTCGGTCTGCGACTCCGCGCTGGCCGAAAGTTCGTCGGCGGCATGCGCCAGTTCACCGGATGAATGGGTCACTGCGTCGACATCGGCGCGGACCCGGCCGATCAGTATCTTTAGGTTGTCCTGCATCGTGCCCACCGATTGCGTCAGGGCGCCGATTTCGTCGCTGCCAGCCGGTTCGATATGCCCGCGCAGGTCGCCGGCGGCGACGCGGTCGGCAATGCCCAGCAGCGCGGCCAGGGGCCGGGTGATGCCGCGCGTCAGCAATATGGCAATGATGAAGGTCAGCGCCAGACTGCCGGCGAGCATGCCCAGGAGGAGCTTGCGCACCCCGTCGGCGCTGGCCGCCATCGCGTGTGCATTGGCATCGATACGGCCGCGCTCGTAGTCGCGCAATTCGGAGGTGGCGCCGCGATAGGCATCCAGGCGCTGCGCCATGGTGCCGGTGGCCATCAATGCGGCCGCCTCGAATTCGCCCTTCTTTTTCAGCGCGAACACCTTGTCGCGCTCGGCCAGGTAGACCTTGCGGCGCTCGGAGACCTTGTCGAACAGGGCGCGCGCCTGCGGCGTGCTGATCTGGCTCTCCACTGTCTTCTGGATTTCGCCGATGCGCTTGCTGGTGGCGGAGATCTGCGCCGAATAAAGCTCGCCCAGACGCGCGTCGTTGGTCATCGCCACTGCCAGCGAACGCGGCGCATTTTGCTGCGTCAGCGATTCCCAGTCCTCGACATTGCGCACCTGCGCCAGGGTTTCGGAGGTCAGCACATTGAATTGTCCTGCCATGTCACCGATGGTGCGGACGGAGTACAGCATCGCGCAGGCGTTGATCGCCAGCACGATGCCGAAAGCCACGCCGAGGCGGGCACTGATGGAAAGATTTCTTAGGTTCACTTGGTTGTCTCCGCGCGTTGGCCGCGCACAAAATCCGCAATCCAGCCAGGGGGATTGGGGGATTAGGCATCGTAGCTTGATGACAGGCCGGCCGGTCCTGCGAACAGCGCGGCTTTCACCCGCCATTTCCGCCTGCGCCCGGGCAGCCCTTTACCGCCCCTGCCAAGACTCGTAAGATAGCTGCCCGCAGGCCCTCAGGCCGCGCGGCACAGTTGCGAGGAGACAATCATGGGCATGATTTCAGTCTGGCGCCTGGCCGACGACGAGCAGATCGTCGAGCTGGCACGCGACCCCGGCCACCTCGAGGAAATGCTGGACGAGGAAGGTCCGGACATCGATCTCGATGATGCCTGGCACGGCATTCATTTCCTGCTGGCGGGCAGCGCGCGCGGCACCGCCGGTCCGCGCGGCTACATCCTGGGCGGACACCCGCTGGGCGACCCGGCGGCCAAGATGTGCGCCGGTTATGGCTCGGCGCGGGCACTTTCCAGCGAGGAGGTGGCCCTGTTCGACGATTTGCTGCAGTGCATTTCCACCGAGGACTTCCGCCATCGCTTCGACCCGGAAGCGATGATCGCCGCCGACGTCTACCCGGGCATCTGGGAACGCGCCCTCACCGGCGAGGAGGATGTGCTGGCCTACCTGGCGGGTCATTTCGTGCAACTGAAACAGTTCGTCGGCGCGGCGCACCGCGACGGCATGGGGCTGATCACCTATCTGGCATGAACTACCTGCGGGCCGGCCGGGTCGCAATGGGTGCTTGACAGTGCCCAAGCCGGATTTCGGACGCCGAACTCGGGCAAACCAGCCATTTTTTCGGTCCAAGCCCGGCTTTATGCCGGAAAACCCCCTCAATTCAGCCCTTTTCGGTGAAAATTGCGATCTAGTATTCATTCACGCATGCCTGAATTGTCAGGTAGCTTGAACCGTCCCATTCCGCACTGGACCGGGCGGCCCGATTGTGCGTCGCCCTAACCGCCGGCCGCCAACCCTACCCACCCAGGCATGTCCCGCCCCTTTTCCAACCGCCCGCTGCTGATGCTGCTGCTGCCGCTGTTCGCGGTGCTGCTGGTGGTTACGCTGTGGGCGCTGGTGCTGTATCGCATCGCCGACGAACACGAGAATGCGAAACACCAGGCGCTGGCCGAAAGCCAGGCCTTTGTGCAGATTTACGAAGAACATACGGCGCGCCTGCTGCACCAGGTAGAGCAGTTTGCGCAATTCCTGAAAATGGAATTCGAGACCACCGGCCGCGTCGACCTGGCCGAAATCTCGCGCCGCAAGGGCATGCTGCCGCCCGAAGTGTCAAAGCTGGTGGTGATCGCCGACAGTCAGGGCAAGGTGCTGGCGCGCACCCTGGCTTCCGACATCCCCAACGTCCGGTCGCGCGAATATTTCCAGGCCCACGTCGAAGCCGATACCGGCGACCTGTTCATCAGCAAGCCGGCGATCGGCCGCGTCACCGGCCAATGGTCGATTCCGGTGAGCCTGCGCCTGAACAATCCCGACGGCTCCTTCGCCGGCATCGTCATGGTGGCGTTCAATCCGCAGACCCTGTACACCGACTACGACGCCCCTTTTCTCGGCAAGCACGGTTCGGTCGGCCTGCTGGGCAACGACGATGTGTTCCGCATCCGCCGCATCGGGCAGGACACGCAATACGGCGAGGCGGTCGATTTCGGCGCGTTCAAGCGCGGCAGCGAAGCGATCTCGGCGACCTCGTTTGTCCGCGCCAGCAAGGTCGACCAGGTGCGGCGCATCTACAGCTACCGCCAGCTGAAGGATTTTCCGATGATCGCCATCGCCGGCCTGGCGGAAGACGATGCCTACGCCACGTTCAATAACAACCGCACCAACTATCTCTGGGGCGCCAGCCTGGGTTCGCTGTTCATCGTCGCCTTCACCGCCTTTTTGATGCTGCAGGGGCGGCAGTTGGAACACAGCCGGCACGCTGCCAGCCACGCGCAGGCGATCTACCGCGCGGCGGCCGAGGGCAGCCTGGATGCCTTTTATATCTTCGAGGCCATGCGCGATACCGCCGGAGGCATCACCGACTTCCGCTTTGCCGAGGTAAACCGGCCCGGCGCCGCGCTGATCGGCCTGCCGGTGGATACAATCGTCGGCCAGCCGCTGTGCGAACTGCTGCCGGTGAACCGCGCCAACGGGTTTTTCGACAAATACGCGCGAGTGGTTGAAAGCGGCTTGCCGCTGGAGGAAGAATTCGAAGTCGACACGCCGACGGCCAGCGCGCGCTGGCTGCGCCACCAGGTGGTGCCGGTGGAAGGCGGCATCGCCGTCACCAGCCGCGACATCACAGCGCGCAAGCGCGCCGAGGCCGAGCAGCGCAACAGCCGCAAGTTTTTGCAGACCCTGATCGACTACCTGCCGGTGATGATCTTCGCCAAGAGCGCGCGGCCGGACGACTATGGCCGCTATGTCGTCTGGAACGAGGCTGCCGAAGTGATCACCGGCTATACCGCGGAAAAGGTGCTGGGCAAATCCGGCGTCGAGGCATTCCCGGAGGAAATGGCGCGCATCTACGAGGAAGAGGACCGGGAAATGCTGGCCGATCCGATGGTGCGCAACACGCCCGAATACGAGTATCACCGCACCGACGGCAGTTCGCGCACCCTGAGCCGCGTCACCCTGCCGATTTTCGACGACCACGACAAACCCGAATACATCCTCGGCGTGATCGAAGACATCACCACCCGCAAGCGCCAGGAATTCCTGGTGCGCGCGCAGCGGGCCGAGTTGCAGGCGGTCAACGACGCCTCGCCGCTGGGCCTGTTTCGCGCCGACCTGGAGGGGAACTTCACCTACGCCAACCGCACCTACGAGCAGATCGCCGGCCTCGAACCGGGCGGCGCCGTCGGCCGTGCCTGGATCAAGGCGATCCACCCGGAGGACCGCGAGCGCGTGCTGGAAGCCGGGCGGCGGCTGGGCCGCGAGGGCGAGCCCTTCGACCTGACGCACCGCCTGGCGCGCCCGGACGGCACCGAGGTCTGGGTCGAGGCGAAGGCCGCGCCGATCATGCTGGACGGCCATGTGACGGGCTACGTCGGCAGCCTGAACGACATCACCGAGCACCGCGCCACCCGGCAGTCGCGCAAGATGCTGGCGGCGATCATCGAAGCCAATGCGGATTTCGTCGCCATCAGCGCGCCGGACGGGCGCATCACCTACCTCAATCCGGCGGCGCGCCGCCATGCCGGGCTGAAGCCTGACGAAGACATTTCGCGCGCCCGGATGGAAGACTACTACCCGCGCGCCGCGGTCCGGCGCATGCTCAACGAGGCGATGCCGGTGGCGCTGCGCGACGGCCTGTGGATCGGCGAGAGCGCGGTGTATGACCGCGACAAGCACGAAACGCCGGTTACCCACATGATCATCGCCCATCGCGACGCCGAGGGCCAGGTCGAATATTTCTCCAGCATCATGCACGACATCTCGGCCGACAAGGAGGCCGCGCAGGCGCTGCGCGACAGCGAGTCGCGCCTGCGCACCATCACCGATACCCTGCCGGCGATGGTGTCGTTCATCGATACCACCGAGCGCTACCGCTTCGTCAACAAGGCCTACGAAAGGAAGTTCGGCCGGCCGCGCTCGGAGATCCTCGGCATGACCATCCGCGAGCTGCAGGGCGAGACCAACTATGCCGTGATGGAAAGCTACATCCGCCGCGCCTTGCGCGGGGAGACCCTGGTGTTCGAGCGCGACGAGCCGGACAACGGCCAATACCACTGCTTCGAGACCACCTACATCCCGCAGATGCGCGCGGGCACCGAGGACAGCCGCGCGAGCGACACCGTGGTGGGCTTTCACGTCACGATCCAGGACATCACCACGCGCAAGCTGGAGGAAAAGCGCCTGATCCAGCTGGCCCAGGTCGACAGCATGACCGGCCTGGCCAACCGGGCCGGCTTCCAGCTGCGCCTGGCCGACCTGATGGCCCGCAGCCAGGCCGACAAATCCCTGCTGGCCCTGATGTACCTGGACATCGACCATTTCAAGAACGTCAACGATACCTACGGGCACCTGGCCGGCGATGCCCTGCTGAAGGCCTTTGCCGGCCGGCTGATCCGCTCGCTGCGCGATTCCGACGTGGTGGCGCGCCTGGGCGGCGACGAATTCACCATCATCCTGCCGAACCTGCGCAAACCCGAGGATGCCACCGCGGTGGCCGGAAAAATCGTGCAGGCGATGCGCCCGACCTTCTCGCTCAACCAGCAGGCGATCAGCATCACCACCAGCATCGGCCTGGCCTTTTACCAGGGCGGCGAGATGAGCGCGGAAACCCTGGTGCAGCGCGCCGACGAGATGCTCTACCAGTCCAAGGCCTCCGGCCGCGACACCTACAACGTCGCGCCCTTGCTGCGCGTGCAGTCCGCGTGAGCCGGGTAGCCAAGCGCCACAAAGCGCGATCTACCGCCTGGCGACCAGCCTTTTCGTAGTTTTTAACCAAAAAGTTATCCGGCTCCGCCGGTAATTTTTTGCACTTCAGCCCGCGCAAAAGCAGGGGTTTACTTTTGCGCGCTACAGCGCGGCCGCCAGTACCCGCGTACCGCGCAGCCTGACCCAGGTTTCCGACGGCTTTTCTCCAAACAGCCCGCGGTAGTCGCGCGCGAACCGCCCGAGATCGAAGAATTCGAAGCGCATCGCCGCCTCGGTGACCGATGCAATCACCGGCCGCGGATTGAGCAGCAGCCGGCGTACCTGGTTGAGCCGGCGGATGCGCAGATAGCGCATCGGCCCCATGCCATAGGCTTCGTTGAAGGCATTGCGCAAGGTACGCTCGCTGACCGCCGCCGCCTCGCACAGATCGGAGACATGCAATAGCAACATGTCGGGATGGCCGCGCAGATAATCTTCGGCGGCCTTGACCACCCGGGCGCGCAAAAAACCGGGTACCGAGGCGCTCGCCCCGCGCTCGCAGCGCAACGCCACGCCGGCAAAGGCCTGCACCAGGCTTAGTCGCAAGGTGCGGCGGATTTGCGGCATCTCGGCTAAGCGGGGATAGTCGCGCAGGAGCGCAATCGCGCCGCGCAGCGCCTGATGCAGGTGGCGCCAGGTCGCCGGCGCCGGTTCCACCATCTGCATGTCGCCGGCGCGCTGCGCCGCCGCGCCGGCACCGAATTCGTCGGCCAGGCGCTGCCACAACGGTTCGGGAATCTGCAAAGCCGCCCAGCGCACCGGCCCGCCGGTAAATGCGAAGGTTTCCGCTCCCGGACGGAAAATCGCCACCTGTCCGGGCTTGCACGGCAAGCCGTTGACGTACCACGCCGCGGTATGCTGCATAGGCACCATCACCCGCATTGAATTCTGCGACACCGTGCCGGCCGCGGTGATGGACGCGCCCACCTCGCCGATGTCGAGCATGCACTCGCCCAGGTGCGCGCTCAACAATCCGTAGGGAAAGAAGCCATCGCGCAAGACGTTGATTTCTATGGTGAGCCCGTGCATCGCGCGGGACATCTCGTCGGCACTGGAAAACAGCCGCCGCTGCACTTGCAGCCTGGGTTCGTCCCCCTCCAGCAAGGTCGCGCTCATACCCTCCCGCCTCTTTCACTGATAGCTGTGATGGAGCAAGCTTTTTCCACCTTGCCGTTTCTACGTAGTTTGGGACCGCCAAAGAACTTACTGTCCTTGGGCGCCGGTGCGTACCCCCCGCGTCGTGTGGTTCTTATTCTGCATCAATTCCATGATCCGGTGGAAGAGACAAAGCGGGCACCAATGACAGCGCGGCCGGTCAAATACAGGGGGCGGGAATCACGCAGCGGCGCAGTGCGGCGACTATTCTCATTCAAAGGAGCCGGAAATCAATAGCCGAACCACCAGTTCCGTCGACGTCAATCCGCCTCCAGCCGATTCTCCTCCGGGCTACTTCCGGTTCGGCACGGCAGGCCGAAAATGGCTGGTCGCCAGCGGCTTTGCGCTGGGTGCCGCCGTTCTCCTGCTGGTCGGCGCGGTGTCCTATCACAGCGCGCAAACCGCGCACCAGCGTTCGCTGTCGGTGAGCCATACCCACGAGGTGATGCAGGCGATTCAGGAAGCCCTGGCCCTGATGACCGATGCCGAGACCGGGCAGCGCGGCTTCCTGCTGACCGGCAACAATGAATACCTGGAGCCGTTCCAGCGCGCCACGGACCAGTTTCCGCGCGCGCTCGCGCGCCTGCGTGCGCTGACCGCCGACAATCCGGCCCAACGCGCTGCGATCGACCGCCTGGAACGCAATGGCAGCGACAAGCTGGCGGTCCTTTCGCGGGCACCCGATCTGCGCGTCGATACGGCCAAGCTGGGCGAGGCGATCCAGAGCGGCGCCGGCAAGCGCCTGATGGACCAGTTCCGCGCCGAGGCAGCAGCGATGACGCGCACCGAACAGGCACTGCTGGAGCAGCGCGGGCGCGAATCGGAAGAAAGCGCGGCTTTCACCAAGCAGATCATCATTGCCGGCTTTGCCTTCAGCCTGTCCCTGATCGGGCTCTCCTACCTGTTGCTGCACCAGGAGGTGCGGGAGCGCACCCGGGCGGAAAGCCAGGTGCGCGGGCTCAACGGCCGCCTGGCGCGCCATGCCGCGCAACTGGAGGTTTCCAATCGCGAGCTTGAGGGATTCAGCTATTCGGTGTCGCATGACCTGCGCATTCCGCTGCGCGCGGTATCGGGCTACGCGCAGATCATGGAAGAAGATTACGGCGCCGGCCTGGACCAGGAAGGACGGCGCCTGCTGTCACTGGTGCGCGGCAACGCCAATATGATGAACACCCTGATCGACGATCTGCTGACCTTTTCGCGCCTGGGCAACCAGGCGCTGCAAAAAGCGGAAGTGGACATGACGAAGCTGGCGCGCGCGGCGGTCGCGCAGTGCGGCGCGGCCGAGGCGGCCGGTGGCACGGCGCCGCCGGAAGTCCACATCGGCGCCTTGCCGAATGCCCCGGGCGACGCCAGCCTGTTGCGCCAGGTGTGGACCAACCTGATCGCCAACGCCATCAAGTACTCGGCCACGCGCACGCCGGCGCGCATCGAAGTGGGCAGCGAGATGCGGGGAGACGAAGCCGTCTATTACGTGCGCGACAACGGCGTCGGCTTCGACATGCGCTACGCCGGCAAGCTGTTCGGCGTGTTCCAGCGCCTGCACGGCATCGACGAATACCCCGGCACGGGCGTCGGCTTGGCGATCGTGCAGCGCGTGGTGACGCGTCACGGCGGCCGCGTCTGGGCCGACGCCCGGCCCGACCAGGGCGCCACTTTCAGTTTCACCTTGCCGCTATCGGCGGCCGAACCAGGAGAAGACGATGCAAGACCTGCGGGAGATTGAGATCCTGCTCGCGGAGGATAGTGCCAGCGATGCCGAAATGGCGCTGCGCGCGCTGAAAAAAAGCAACCTCGCCAACAGCGTCACCTGGGTCCGGGACGGCGTCGAAGCGCTTGAGTTCATTTTCGGCACCGGCAAGTTCAGCGGCCGCAGCGGCAACCCGAAGCTGGTGATGCTGGACATCAAGATGCCCCGGGTGGACGGCATCGAGGTGCTGCGCCAGATGCGTGCCGACGAAAGGACCCGCCTGATCCCGGCGGTCATCCTGACTTCCTCGGCGGAAGAACGCGACATCATGGAAAGCTACAAGCTGGGCGTCAACAGCTATATCGTCAAGCCGGTGGATTTTTCGCAATTTGCCCAGGTGGTGGTGCAGGTAGGCCTGTATTGGGCGGTGGTGAACCGCACGCCCTCGACCTAGGTTCGCGGACACCCAAAGCCGGCAGCCGCGAACCGGCAAGGACGGTCCGCGGTGCCGGCACGCCTATTTCTTGCGCCCGGCGCGGCCCGACATGTAGTTGTCGAACGTCCCTTCGGCGACACGGAACCAGGCCAGCTCTTCTTCCAGGTATTTGAAGTAGGAGTCGTGCAGTTTCTTGAACTCCGGAATCTTTTCGCTCCATTCGGCGTACTGCTCGTGCGCCGCCTTGTAGCTGGCGTCCATGATGTCGCGGCTGAAGGCGCGCAACTGGGTGCCATTGGCGATCAGGCGTTTCATCGCCGCCGGATTGACGTGATCGTAGCGCGCGGTGGCCACCGCGTTCGATTCGCCGCAGGCGGCCTGGAACACCGCCTGGTAGTCCTTGGGCAGCGCTTCCCATGCCTTGCTGCCGACCAGCATCACGCTGGCGGCGTTGCCTTCCCACCAGCCCGGCGTGTAGTAATACTTGGCGATCTTGTAGAAGCCGAGTTTTTCGTCGTCGTAGGGCCCGACCCACTCGGCGGCATCGATGGTGCCTTTTTCCAGCGCCGGGTAGATGTCGCCGCCGGCCAGCTGCTGCGGCACCACCCCCAGGCGCTGCAGCACCGCGCCGGCGACGCCGCCGACGCGGAACTTCAGGCCCTTGAGATCGGCCACCGTCTTGATTTCCTTGCGGAACCAGCCGCCCATCTGGGTGCCGGTGTTCAAGCAGGGCATCGCGGTGCAGCCGAAGCTTTTCGACAGGTATTCGTTGAACAGTTCGCCGCCGCCCCCCTGGTACCACCAGGCATTGTGCTGGCGCGCATTCATGCCGAAGGGCAGGATGGCGCCGAAGGTCAGCGCCGGGTTCTTGCCGACGTAGTAGTACATGATGGTCTGGCCGCATTCGACGGTGGCGTTTTGCACCGCGTCGAGCACCTGCAGGCCGGGGACGATCTCGCCGGCGGCGAACACCTGGATCTGGAACTTGTTCGAGGTGGCGTCGGCCACGCGCTTGGCGATGTTGTCCGCCGCCCCCACCAGGGTGTCCAGGCTTTTCGGGTAGCTCGAGGTGAGGCGCCATTTGATGGTCGGCTGGCTTTGCGCGTATGCCGGCGCGGCGCTTGCCGCGAGGATGCCCGCGATGCCGCCGTGGCGGATGAATTCTCGTCTTTGCATGGTGTTTTGTCTCCGTAGTTGGTATTGAATACCTCATGAGTTCCGCGGCACCCCGCACGCCACCATCCTCGCGGAAAAATGATTATGCGCGCAAATCCGCCGCCGCGGCACCCGGCGGATTACGCTAATATATTTTTGTACAGTCACCTGCCAGGAAAGCCGCTGTCATGGTCAAGTTCAAGCAAGTGCGCCACTTGTCGATTGCCATCGAGCGTACCCCGCAGGACGTTTATGCCTACGCCGGCAACCCCGAAAACATGCCCGCCTGGGCGGCCGGCCTGGGCCACGGCATCAGCCGTACCGGCGCGGATTGGGAAGTGCACACGGCCCAGGGCCGGCTGAAAATGCGCTTTGCCCCGTCCAATGACCTTGGCGTGCTTGACCATACCGTGGTGTTGCCCGACGGCGCCGAGGTCTACGTGCCGCTGCGGGTGCTGGCCAATGGCGCCGGCAGCGAGGTGGTATTCACACTGTACCGCCAGCCGGAGATGGACGACGCCGCTTTCGCGCGTGACGCCGGCATGGTCGAGAACGATCTCGCCAGTCTGAAGGCGCTGCTGGAAAAGTAAGGCCCGGGATGAAGCGGCCCGGCCCACACGAGGGGCCAATGCGTAAATGGAGGGCGAGTCGGCGTATCATGCATGCCTCATTTACCGGAGCACGAGCATGAGCCATACCCTCGAAGGTTTTGCCGCCGCCTGCCACGACCTGCTGAAAGCCAGCCCCGGGCCGACAGGCCGCGAACAGGTGCGCGACCTGGTGCGCGAAGTGCTGCAGGACCGCGAATTCGTCGAAAAGACGATCACCGCCGACATGCCCGAGCGCAAGGTGATCTACCAGGACCCGGAACTGGGCTTTTGCATCCTCGCCCACGTCTACCACAGCGCCAAGACCTCGCCGCCGCACGACCATGGCCCCTCCTGGGCGATCTACGGCCAGGCCGCCGGCGAAACCCACATGAGCGACTACGAACTGGTCGAGGCGCCGGCCCCGGGCACGCCGGGCAAGGCACACGCGCTGCGCTCCTACTCGCTCACCCCCGGCAGTGCCCACCTGTACAACGAAGGCGACCTGCATTCGCCGCGCCGCGACGGCCCCACCCGCCTGTTGCGCCTGGAGGGCCTGGACATGGCGACCATCAAGCGCGACAAGTTCGAAGCGGTTTAGCGCCACCGCGCCGGGCATGTTCCGCCGCTTTTTCGCGCTGGAATCAGCCAGCGGGTTCATCCTGTTCGGCGCCGCCCTGCTGGCGGTGGCGCTTTCCAACTCTGCTCTCGGGCCGGGCTTTTTGCACGCGCTGCACCAGCCGTTTGCAGCCGCGCTCGGCCCGTTGGGCGTCAACACCTCGATCGAACTGGCCGTCAACGACGGCCTGATGGTGGTGTTTTTCCTGCTGGTGGGCCTGGAGATCAAGCGCGAGATCCTCGCCGGCGAACTCTCGGAGCGCTCGAAGATTGCCTTGCCCGCGGTCGCCGCCATCGGCGGCATGGCCGCGCCGGCCCTGCTTTACGCCGCCTGCAACTGGGGCAACGCCGCCGCCCTGCGCGGCTGGGCCATCCCCGCCGCCACCGACATCGCGTTTTCGCTCGGCGTGCTGACGCTGTTGGGCCGCCGCGTGCCGCTTTCGCTCAAGGTGTTCCTGACTGCGCTGGCGATCATCGACGACCTCGGCGCGATTGTGGTCATCGCCCTGTTCTATACCGATCACCTGTCGCTGCCGATGCTGGCGGGCGCGGCACTGACAGGCGCCGCGCTGTACGGCGCCAATCGCGGCGGCGTCACCGCGCTCCGGGTTTATCTCCTGCTGGGCGCGCTGCTGTGGTTTTTCGTGCTCAAGTCCGGGGTGCACGCGACCCTGGCCGGGGTGGCCCTGGCGTTCGCCATTCCGCTGCGCATCAAGGATGCCGGCGGGCATGCGCCGCTGCTGCGCCTGGAGCACGCGCTGCATCCCTGGGTGGCTTTCGGCGTGCTGCCGGTGTTCGCCCTGGTCAATGCCGGCGTCTCCTTTGACGGCATGAGCCTGTCCACCCTGCTGTTGCCGATTCCCCTGGGCATTACCATCGGCCTGGTGGCCGGCAAGGCCTGCGGCATTTTCGGCTGCTGCTGGGTTCTGCTCAAATTGACGCGCGCCCCGCTGCCCGCGGGCGCTAGTTGGCCGGCGCTGTTCGGCGTCGCACTGCTGGGCGGCATCGGCTTTACCATGAGCCTGTTCATCGGCAACCTGGCTTTCGCCGGCGACGCCGGATTCGCCGCGGAATTGCGCCTGGGCGTGATTGCGGGCTCGCTGATCTCCGCCCTGGCTGGCTATCTGGTGTTGCGCGGCGCCGCTCCGGCGCCAACCTAGCGAACTTTGTATCATGCGCCCATGCACCTGACTGAACTCGAAACCCCCGCCCTGGTGCTCGACCAGGTGAAAATGGACCGCAACATCGCGCGCATGCGCGAACACCTGGCGCGCCTGGGCGTCGCCTTTCGCCCGCATGTGAAAACGCCCAAAGCCATCGACGTGGTGCGGCGCATGATCGCCACGCCCGCCGGGCCGATCACCGTCTCGACGCTGAAGGAGGCGGAGTATTTTTTCAGCTATGGCATCAGCGACATTCTTTACGCCGTCGGCGTGACGCCGAACAAGCTGGAGCATGTCGCGCGCCTGATGCGCGCCGGCGCCCGGCTGAAGATCATCCTCGACAATGAAGAAATGGCGCGCGCCGTCGTCGCCCATGGCCGCGAAACAGGCACGCGCTTCGAAGTGCTGATCGAAATCGATTGCGACGGCCACCGCTCCGGCGTCAAGCCGGAGGCGCCGGAATTGATCAGCATAGGCAAACTGCTGCACGAAGGCGGCGCCGCGCTCGCCGGCGTGATGACCCACGCCGGCAGCTCGTACAACTGCACATCCGTCGAAGGCATACGCGCCATGGCAGGGCAGGAACGCCGCCTCGCCGTGCACTGCGCCGAACGCCTGCGCGCCGCCGGCCTGCCCTGCCCGGTGGTCAGCATCGGCTCATCGCCCACCGCCACCTACGCGCAGGACCTCTCCGGCGTCACCGAAGTGCGCGCCGGGGTATTCGTCTTTTTCGACCTGGTGATGGCCGGCATCGAAGTGTGCAAACAGGACGACATCGCCTTGTCGGTGCTCACCACCGTCATCGGCCACCAGCGTGATCGCGGCTGGATCATCACCGACGCCGGCTGGATGGCGATGTCGCGCGACCGCGGCACCGCCGCGCAAAAAGTCGACCAGGGCTATGGCGTGGTCTGCGACGCCGATGGCAGCCCGATCGACGGCCTGATCATGGCCCAGGCCAACCAGGAGCACGGCGTGATCGCGCACCGCTCCGGCAACCCGGCGCAGACGCCCGACCTGCCCATCGGCACGCTGCTGCGCATCCTGCCCAACCATGCCTGCGCTACCGGCGCGCAGCATGATCGCTATCACGTGCTTGAAAACACCCAGTCCGCGGAAGTTGCGGCCGTCTGGCCGCGTTTTTCCGGCTGGTGATGATTGCAGCCGAATAAAAATGCCGGGGGAGACCCGGCATTTTTATTTATAAGGGCATGAACGAATCCGGCACCGCGCGCATGCCCATGTCGGCGCGGCTGCGCACGTCGGCAAAACTGGTATTGCGCGTGATGACACCATCTTCAAACACCGTTTCCAGCGCTGAAGCCGCCGGGGTCGCGCCCACGCACTCGGTGCGATAGCCATCGCGCTCGCGCACCAGGTCCAGCCGGCCGCGCTTGGAACGTTTGCTGGCATCGGTCACCGGGTCCTTGTAGACGTCGCGCCATTCGCCGTCGACTTCGATCGCCGAGCACTTCATCGCCCATTGCATGGTGTCGCGGTCGACCTGCTGCAACAGGCCGCCGCCCATGCCGAAGGCGAGGTTTTCCGCCGAATAGCCGTTGTGGTACAGGTTGGACAGGCACAGGCGCATGCTGTCCAGGTTCATGCCGTCGCCCTGGATGATGCGCACGTGGTTGATCACCAGGAAGCCTTTTTTGTTCGGCGTGGCGCCGAACTTGGCGGCCAGGATGTTCGCCACCTTGAGGATGGTCTCGGCCGGGTCGCCGGAGTCGGGCCGCACCACCAGGGTGGCGCCGCTTTTTTGCACCTGCTCGCGCAACTCGCCACCCCAGAGCTTTTCGCAGGCATTGAAAATGTCGTAGCTGTCGGACACCACCGCGAAAATCGCCCCCGGCCGGGCAAACTGGTCGAGCATGTTGCGATAGGCGTCCACCTCGTGTTCGCGGCCCCAGCCGGTGATGGTCGAGTGCTCGGCGGCGGGAATCGAAAAGCCCGCCATCTCGCAGTCGTAATACCGGTTGGCGGCGAGCACACCGGTGACCGTGTCCGAGCCCATGAAGTTGACCAGGTGGGCCATGCCGCCCAGCGCCGCCGACTCCAGGCTGGAGACGCCGCGCGCGCCGAAGTCGTGCAGCTTGAAGGGCAGTTCGGCCTCGGGGTGGTCGCAGGTCGCTTCCAGATAGCGGCGTATCGTTTTCTTGGCATGCGCAGACACCGTGGCGACGGTGGTCGGGTACCAGATCGCGCGCAGCAACTCGGTTTCCAGGTAGCTGGTGAGCCAGAAGAATTCCGGGTCGGTGTTCTCCACCGTCACCAGCACGTTGGATACCGGCACCACCGCACCCTCCGGCACGGCGCGTATGCGCAGCGGCAGGCGGCCGCCGTGTTTGGCGACGAGTCCGCGCCAGCCACTGTCGTTGAAGGGCTCGCCGTGCGCCTTGAAAAACGCGGCGGCCTGCTCGATCTGCGGCGTGGTCACCGGCCGGCTCAGGTATTCGGCCAGATAGGCCTGCAAACCGAAAAACAGGCTGTGGGTGAAGAGCCCGCCGCGCGCTTCGACATAGCTGAACACCCGCTGGGTGCCGGGCGGATATTGCAGCCAGTGCGACACCTTGTAGCTGTCGGTGCGCAAAAGCAGGTTGCCTGCAAGGGCGGCAAGTTGCGGTTCAAGCATGAATGATGAAAACCCCTCTCGGTTTAGCACGGATCAACCCCGGCCACGGGTCAAAATTACACGTCCACGGTAGGTTCCGCCAATGCTGCGTTGCCATAACGTGACATAGCGCACATTTTGCGGTCTAGGTGTAACAACCCGGTAACATCGCTGTCAAATGGTTACACTCGGTTACTGCAATCCAGTCGGCTTGAGCGCACACTAGGCGTTATGGAGATACGGGCCTAAATGCAAATGCCCGCCAACCGATAGTCAAGGAGACCTCACCATGAAAACCATCACCAAGATTCTTGCCGCCACCGGCATTGCCCTGGCGGCAGTCAGCGGCAGCGCGATGGCGCGGCCCCACATCGGCATCGGCCTGTCGATCGGCGTACCAGCGCCCTACTACGCCCCGCGCCCTTACTATTATCCGCCCGCCCCCTATTACTCCGCGCCGGCGTACTATGGCGCCCCCGCGCCTTACTACGCGCCGGCGCCGGTCTACGGGCCGACGGTGGTGTACGGCGGCGGCTACTACGGCCCGCATTACTACCATCGCGGCTACTATGGCCATCGCGGCTGGAGGCGTTAAGCGCGCCTGCGCCACAAGACCCAAGCAAGACCGAATAGACAGGGCCCCGGAACAGGCGTTCCGGGGCCCTGCTTTTTCAGGCGTGGCCGGTCGCCGGATAGAGCTACAATCCGGGCTAAGAAGTCAACGCGCACCGGCCCCGGTGGTCGAAAGTGGTGCGTCCATAACAATCCCGCACGCCGCCTGAAGAAATGATTCCGCAAACCCTAGGCCGATACCAGATCATCGCGGAACTCGGCCGCGGCGCCATGGGCACGGTGTACCACGGCGTGGACTCGACCATCGAGCGCCCGGTGGCGATCAAAGTGCTCAATTCCGACCTGCCCGACGAGTCGCTGGCGGAGGTCAAGGGGCGCTTTTTGCGCGAGGCGAAATCGGCCGGGCGCCTGAACCACCCGAACATCGTCACCATCTACGAGTTCGGCGAGGCCGACGGCGCCGCCTTTATGGCAATGGAATTTCTCGACGGCCGCTCGTTGCTGCAGATCATGCGCGCCGAACGCATGCCCTTCGCCAGCATCGCCGCCCTGATTGCGCAAATTGCCGATGCCCTCGATTATGCGCACCGCTTCGGCGTGGTGCATCGCGACGTCAAGCCGGCCAACATCATGGTTTCGGCGCATGGCCTGGCCAAGATCACCGATTTCGGTATCGCCCATCTGCAGTCCTCCGCCATCACCACGGCAGGAGCCATGCTGGGGTCGCCGCGCTATATGGCGCCCGAGCATGTGCTGGGCAAGCAGATCGACGGCCGTGCCGACATTTTTTCGCTTGGCATCGTGCTCTACGAAATGCTGACCAAGCGCACCCCGTTCGAAGAGGGCGAATCGTCGACCATTTTTTCGCTGATGCAGCGCATCGTCACCGCGCCGGTGCCGCCCCTGAGCCAGACCATTCCCGACGCACCGCCCGCGTTCGAACTGATCCTGGCGCGAGCCCTGGCGAAAAAGCCCGAAGACCGTTACCAGCGCGCCAGCGAATTCGCCAACGACCTGCGCAACTTCAAGTCGCTGCGCCTGCCGGCCGGCGCGACGGCGGATCAGACCGCCATCGTCGACCGGCCCGCCTACGTCGAGCCGAAGCCGGCCGCCGCAGCGCCCGCGGGTCCCGCCACCGTCAGTACGAACACGGCGTGGGGCCGGGCCGCGGAGTTTCTGGGCCGCAAGAACACGCTCGCGCCGGCCATCACGCCACCGACGGCACTGCGGGCTGCACCCGCGCCGGCAGTGGCCCCGGCAGCCGCGCCGCCGCCGCCGGCCGCCGCAGCCGGGGCGGGGGAAGCTTCCGCCGCCCTGCCCGCTGCCGCGCCGGCGCAAGAGCCGCCCTCGCGCTTTGCCGCCACCCGCGAAAAGAACCTCGATGCGGGACATAACCTGCTGGGCGATCTCGACAGTGTCGGCCGCGACCTGGACGAAATGCAGCGCAAGTTTGTCGAGGAGGAAGCCCAGGCGATGGCCAGCCTGCGCAAAAATGCGCCACGCGCCAAGGACTGGGACAACATCGCCTCCGGCATCGAAAGCGCGCCGGGCGCGCTCGACCTCGAAGCCACCAACCCCGCGGGCGGCGGGCGCAAGAGCGGCGTGTTCGGCCTGCTGCGCCAGCAGGCCTCGCCCGATCTGAAAAACCAGGTCAATGCGCGGCGCGACGCCGAGGCCGAGGCGATGCTGGCCTTCGACGCCAAGCTACGTGCCGGTTACAGCTTCCTGCTCGAAGTGTGCCGCGAGATCAATGAAGCGACGCCGATCTATGCCGGCGAGCACAGCCTGCTGTTCTACGGGCCCTGCCCGCCGCTGGTGTTCCATGAGGCGACGGTCAACTCGCGCATGAAGCGCATCGACGACCGCGGCAAGATCAAGGATGTGACCGACCACCTGCTGGTGTCCTACTACCTCACCTCGCCCGACCCGGGGCGCGCCACCGTCAACGCGGCCGAACTGCCGAAGTTCCGCGCGCTGCTGGATTCGCACGAGGTCAAGTACGAATTTCAGGAGGTCAAGAACGACTTCAAGCAGACCCTGCGTGCGACCTTCAATTTCGAGTTCAAGTTCATCTGCTCCTTCACCCTGATGGCGAATTACACGGACTTCACCGTCGACATCACCTGCCGCAACATCGGTCCGCTGGGGCGCTCACGCTACCTGGTGCCGGCCGCCGGGCTGGAGGTGGAATTCTTCGAAGAGCTTTCCAAGGTGATGCTCGGCTTTCCGAGCACGGCAGGCCGCTATGCCATCGACGGCTGAGCGCCCTGCCGCCGGCCCTGGCGGCCCGGCGCTAAGCCGCGCGGGCGCGCTGATGCGCGCGGCGCGCCACTTCGACGACGGCACTTTCATCGCCGACCTGGCGCGCCGCGTCGCCGTGCGCACTGAAAGCCAGAATCCGCAACAGCGCGCGGCGCTGACGCAATATCTGCAAGGCGAGATGATGCCGGCGCTAGCGCGCATGGGCTTCACGGTCGCCGTGCTAGACAACCCGGTCGCCGGCGGCGGCCCTTTCCTGGTGGCCGAGCGCATCGAAGATCCGGCGCTGCCGACCATGCTCTCGTACGGGCACGCCGACGTGATCCGCGGCCTCGAAGGCCAATGGCGCGCCGGCCTGTCGCCATGGGAACTGCAGCACGAGGGGCAGCGCTACTACGGCCGCGGCAGCGCCGACAACAAGGGCCAGCATTCGGTCAACCTGGCGGCGCTGGCGGCGGTGCTGGCCGAGCGCGGGCGCCTCGGTTTCAATGCCAAATTCCTGATCGAAACTGGCGAGGAGATCGGCTCGCCGGGCCTGGCCGAATTTTGCGCGTGCGAAAAGCAGCGCCTCAAAGCCGATGTGCTGATCGCCTCCGACGGGCCGCGCCTGGCAGCGGCACGGCCTACCCTTTATCTCGGCTCGCGCGGCGCAATCAACATGGACTTCCAGGTGCGCCTGCGCGAAGGCGCGCACCACTCCGGCAACTGGGGCGGCCTCCTGGCCAACCCGGGCGTGGTGCTGGCGCATGCGCTGGCCAGCATCATCGACCGCGACGGCCGCGTGCAGGTGCCTGAGCTGCTGCCGCAGAGCATGCCGGCGTCGGTGCGCCGCGCGCTGGCCGATTGCGCGGTCGAGCCGGGTGCGGAAGAGCCGGCGGTCGACGATTGGTGGGGCGAGACCGGCCTGTCGCGCGCCGAAAAAGTCTACGGCTGGAATACCTTCGAGGTGCTGGCATTCAAGACCGGCAATCCGGAGAACCCGGTGAATGCGATTCCCGGCACGGCCAGCGCGCATTGCCAGGTGCGCTATGTCGCCGGCTGCGATCCGCTGGAATTCGTACCGGCATTGCGGCGCCATCTCGATGCCGCAGGCTTCGGCATGGTGACCGTAACGCAATCCGCCAAGGGCATGTTCCACGCCACCCGGCTCGACCCGGATACCCCCTGGGTACGCTGGGCGGTCGATTCGATCACCCGTACCCTGGGCGCCAAGCCGGCGGTACTGCCGAACATCGGCGGCTCGCTGCCCAACGAGTGTTTCGCCGACATCCTCGGCCTGCCCACGCTATGGGTGCCGCATTCCTACGCCGGCTGCGCGCAGCATGCCCCTGACGAGCATGTGCTCGAACCGATCCTGCGCGAGGGCCTGGCGATGATGGCGGGCCTGTTCTGGGACCTGGGCGAAAAGGCACCGGCGCGGTAGGCGCCGGCGCGCAGCGGCCACGGTCGAATCACGCATGCGCCCTTCTCCCTCTGCCGGCAAGCCCGTGCGGCCTATGCGCCCGCGCCGCGCCGGCTTCACGCTGATCGAGATGATGGTGGGACTGGCGATCCTGGCCATCCTCGCGCTGGCGGTGGAACACCTGTCGGAGATCATGGCCACCCGCGACCGCGAGCAGCAGCTGTACTCGGCGGTGCGCGCCCTGCGCGGCGCCATCGATTCCTACAAGCGCGCCTATGACGAAGGCCGCATCGCGCCGGAGCCGAACGCCAGCGGTTATCCGAAAACCCTGCAGGTGCTGGTCGACGGCATCGAGGACCAGCAGGACCCGCAACACCGCAAGATGCATTTTCTCGACCGCCTGCCGCGCGACCCGATGCAGCGCAACACCTCGATCCCCGCCGGCGACACCTGGGCCCTGCGTGCCTACGCCAGCGACGCGGCCGCGCCCGCGCCGGGCGCGGACATCTACGACGTCCATTCCAGATCCACCGGCATCGGCCTGAACGGCGCGCCGTACGCGCAATGGTGAACCGCCATTTCTCCAGGCACGCCGCGGCGCTCGTGCATGCGCGCCGCGCGCGCGGCTTCATCCTGATGGCTTTGCTGGTGTTCATGGGCGTGATGGCCATCGTTGCCGGCGTCGCCATCATCACCGGCGCGCAGTTCCAGCGGCGCACCTCCGAAGAGCAGCTGATTTTCGTCGGCGGCGAATTCCGCAGCGCCCTCCAGAGCTACTACGAGGCCGGTGCCGATCTGCCGCCAGGCAGCCCGCGCTACCCGGCGCGCCTGGAAGACCTGCTGGTCGACCCGCGCAGCAGGGCGCTGAAGCGCCACCTGCGGCAGATTTATCCCGATCCGCTCACCGGGCGCCTGGACTGGGGCACGGTGCAGGCGCCGGGCGGCGGCATCATGGGCATCTACAGCCAGTCGCCGGCAAAGGCGGTCAAGCTGTACAACTTTCCGCTGGAATTCAAGTACCTCGAGGGCAAGACCAAAATCTCGGAGTGGCAGTTCATCTACGTGGCGCCCGTGCTGCCGGTGTTGCCGGCAGCACCGGTGGCGCCCGCAGGACCAAACCCGCCGGCCACCCCGGCCGCGCCGGCGTCACCGGACTTGCAGGCCCTGCAGGGGCTGCTCGACCAGGCCGGCGATCCCCCGCCGGCAGACCCGGGCGCCGCTCCCGACAACATCACCGGCAAGCCATACCGCGCGATTCCGACAGACTAGCCGGAGCGGCCGCGCCTTGGCACCTCGGCAAGTACGAAGAATTGACAAATCCCGCAGGTGGTCATTGCGCACCAGCGGCGGGCGCTCGGCGCGGGCGATGCCTCATTTAGTGGCGCCGTTGCCGCGCGTAATGCCGATGTCGTAGCAAGTTACATGCATGCGGGCGGGTGGCGTTGGACACGCGGCGCGCGACCATCAGCGCGCGTTTTGTGAACTTTTGCAAATCACCCGCCACTCCCTTTGCGCTTGCCCGCGATGCCGATACACTTTGGACGTCAATCAAATTAGAGGGGTCCGAGGTGGACATGAGCCTGCAAAACAACAACAGCACACCCGGCATCCACGCTCAGGCCATCGCCATCGCCGAAGACAGAGCAAGCAGCGCGTCGGCCAAAGCGGCGGCAGCGGCGGCGGCGGCAAGCGAGCGGCGCAAGGTCCAGGGTACCGGCCACGTGCGCCTTTCCGGACGCGACGCCACCCTGCTGTCGCAAATGCGCAATCAATACCGCAAGGTGTTCGGCATGTATTTCGATCCCTTCGAATTCACCGGCAACGACCTGTATGCGCGCGCCACCCTGCTGCAGTCCCTGAGCTCGGGAAATCGCGAGCTGATGGACCTGGCGCTGCAATTTCTCGACGGCAAGGGCAAGCCGCGCCTGCACCGACGGGCCGGCCG
>DATAZV010000308.1:0-21135 GCA_036271855.1 Burkholderiales bacterium | reverse complement strand
CGCGAACTCGGTGTGCGCACGATATTCAACATCCTGGGCCCGCTGACCAATCCGGCCGGTGCGCCCAACAGCCTGATGGGCGTGTTCCATGCCGACCTGGTGGGCATCCAGATCCGCGTCCTGCAGCGCCTGGGCGCGCGTCACGCGTTGACGGTATTTGGCCTCGAGGGCCTGGATGAAATCTCGGTCAGCGGCAAGACCCTGATCGGCGAATTGAAGGACGGCGAGATCATCGAATACACCCTGCACCCCGAACGCTTCGGCCTGCCGGTGCATGACCCGCGCACCATCCGCGTGACTTCGCCGGAAGAGTCGCGCGAAATGCTGCTCAGCGCGCTGTCCAACCAGCCCGGCGCGCCGCGCGACATCGTCGCCATCAATGCCGGCGCGGCCATCTATGCGGCGGGCAAGGCGGCCAATCTGGAGGAGGGCGTGGAAAAGGCGTTCGGGCTGCTGAAAAGCGGCGCCGCGCGCGCCAAGCTCGACGAGTTCATCCAGTTCACCAAGAAGGTCTCCGCCTAGGCGGCTGCGCATTTCATGTCCGACATCCTCAACAAGATTCTCGCCGTCAAGGCCGAGGAAGTGGCTGCCGCCAAACGGCGCCGCGATCTGCACAGCCTCAAACGCATCACCGCGGCCGCCGCGCCGCCGCGCGACTTCGTCGGCGCGCTGCGGGCGAAAATCTTGGGCGGCGAGGCGGCGGTGATCGCCGAGGTGAAAAAGGCCAGCCCCTCCAAAGGCGTGTTGCGCGAGGACTTCAAGCCGGCCGAGATCGCGATCGACTACGAGCGCGGTGGCGCCGCCTGCCTCTCGGTGCTGACCGACGCACAGTTTTTCCAGGGCAAGCTGGATTACCTGATCGAAGCGCGCGCCGCCTGCGAGCTGCCTTGCCTGCGCAAGGACTTCATGGTCGACGAGTACCAGTTCTATGAAGCGCGCGCCGCCGGCGCCGACTGCATATTGCTGATCGTCGCCGCCCTCGACCTGGCGCAACTCAAAGCCTTCGAAGCCCTGGCGCACGGGCTCGGCATGGCGGTGCTGGTGGAAGTCCACGACGCCGCCGAACTCGATCTCGCCCTGCAATTGAAGACGCCGCTGCTGGGCATCAACAACCGCAACCTGCGCACCTTCGAGACCACGCTGGATACCACGCTCGGCTTGCTGCCGAAGATCCCTGAGGGGCGCCTGGTGGTCACCGAGTCGGGCATCCTCGGACCAGCGGACGTCAAGCGCATGCGCGACAACCAGGTGCATGCCTTCCTGGTCGGCGAGGCCTTCATGCGCGCCAAGAGTCCCGGTGCGGAACTGGCGCGGCTGTTCGCCTGAGGCGGCAGGGGCGTAAAGAAAAACGCCATGGATCACCAACCCCTGCGTCTGTCGCCCGGCGACGACCTGAAGCTGGCGCTGGAGGCCCACTTCAACGCCTCCGGGCTGGGTGCGGCTTTCGTGGTCGCCGGCATCGGCAGCCTGGACCGCGCCGCCGTGCGTTACGCGGGCGAGCCGGATGCGGCGCTGATCGAAGGGCGCTACGAAATACTCAGCCTGCAGGGCTCGCTGTCCGCCGACGGCGCGCATCTGCATATCGCTGTTTCGGATGCCCAGGGCCGCGTCAGCGGCGGCCATGTGCGGCCGGGCTGCCGCATCGCCACCACGGCGGAAATCCTGATCACGGTGTTGCCCGGCGTGCGCTTCGCGCGCGAGGACGATGCGGCCACCGGCTATCCCGAACTGGTGATTCGCCGGACCTAGTGCCCGAGCCAGGCGAGGCGCAGGCGGCGCTGTGCGGCCGAGGCCTTTTCCGCGATCGAGGTGGTGACGCTTAGTTCGCTGGTCGTTAGCGTGACCCGGCGTTCGATCAATTCGTCGCGGCGAAAGGCATGCACCTGCACGGTGGCGCCGCGTTTCCTGCGCGCCAGTGGCTTGTCGAAGTTGGCGCCGGTGGTCTTCAAGCCATCCAGGGCGATCACCACGTCGCCCGCCGACAGGCCGGCGCGCTGCGCGGCGCCGCCGTCGAGCACGTGGGTGAGCTTGACGCCATCGGGCGCGGCGGCGGTGCGCGCACCCAGGGAGGCAGCGGTGCCGCGTTCGACATCGATGTCGATGCCGACGTATTCGAGCAGGCTTGGCAATGGCAGGTCTTCGGTGCCGTATACCGCCTGGCGGAAGAAGGTGGCGAGCGCCCGTTTCGCGGCGGTGCCGCCGACGGTGTAAGCCGCCTGTTCGACGCCGTCTTCCGGCACGCCCTTGTTCTTCGCACCGTATTCGCGCCACAAGAGGCGCATCACATCGTCCAGCGACTTCCTGCCCTCGCTCTCGCGGCGCAGCAGCAGGTCCAGGCAGAGTGCGACCAGCGAGCCCTTGGTGTAATAGCTGACGATGGCGTTGGGCGCGTTTTCGTCCTGGCGGTAATACTTGGTCCAGGCGTCGAAGCTGGATTGCGCCACCGATTGCTTCTTGCGCCCGGCGCCGCGCAGCACGCCCTGCGCTGTCTTGGCGATCATCTCCAGGTATTCGGTGACGGTGATCAGCCCGGTGCGCACCAGCACCAGGTCGTCGTAATAAGAGGTGAAGCCTTCGAAGGCCCACAGCAGCGAGGTATGGTTTTCGCGCGTCAGGTCGTAGGGCAGGAACACTGCGGGCTTGATGCGCTTGACGTTCCAGGTGTGGAAATATTCGTGGCTGGCCAGACCGAGAAAGGTGCGGTAGCCCTCGCTGGTGCCACTCATGCCGGGGTAGGGCAGGTCCTGGCGGGCGCAGATCAGTGCGGTCGACGCCCGGTGTTCGAGTCCGCCGTAATTGCCTTCGGCCAAGGCCATCGTCAGAAAGACGTAGCGCTCGTAGGGCACGGTTGCGGCGGTCGCGCGCGGACCGTGGAAAAAGCGGATCTGGGTTTCGCAGATCTTTTGCAGGTCGACGGCCACGCGCTTCATGTCGCAGTCGTGGCGGCCGGTGATCACGATGTCGTGCGGCACGCCGCAGGCGCGGAACGTGGCGAGGGTGAATTCGCCTATCTCCACCGGGTGGTCGATCAGTTCGTCATAGTTCGCCGCGCGGTACGCGCCGAAGGCATAGAGCTTGGTACCGCGCACACGCGGCAGTGCCGTGGCGACGCGCCATTTCGAATAGCCGCGTCCTGGCGGCGGCGCGATGTCGACGCCATGCTCCACGTCCTCCTGCCCGAGTGCGCGCAGGAACACGCTGGTGCCGTTGAAAAAGCCGTGGCTCTGGTCCAGGTGCGCCGCGCGCACCGACAGGTCCCAGGCGTAGACCTCGTAGCTGATGACCAGCGGCCCGTTGCAGGGCGCGGCGGCCCAGGTGTGCTTGTCGAGCTTGGTCAGCGCCACTTTGGCGCCTTTGCAGGCGGCGGCGATGCGCACGATGTTGCGCGCGAACTCGCGGATCATGTAGCTGCCGGGGATCCACGCCGGCAGCGCCACCTGCTGGCCCACAGGGTCGGGCCGCGCGATGGTGAGGGTGACCTGGAACAGGTGCGCCTCGGGGGAAGCAGGGGATATGCGATAGCTGATAGGGAGGGCGTTGCTCATTTTTTCCAGATGAAACGAAAGTAGTGTCAGGCGGCGGGCAGGTCTTGCGGCGTATCGATGTCTTTCAACACGCCGGGGTCATCGACTTCGACCAGATGAATCTCCTGCGCGTGTTGCTTCAGGACGAAGCGGGCGCCGGCATCGCCGGTGAGGGCCAGCAGTTCATTGCGAAAGCGTCCGCTCAAGCCGACGGGGTGGCCGCGCTCCCCCTGATAGGCGGGCGCGGCAATCGCCGCGCCCCGGCGCAGGGCGCGTTCGATGTTCAGATGCGTGGTCGGGCGGATGAAAGGCATGTCTGCCAGCGCCACCACCCAGCCATCGGCTTCGCTGGTGGCGGTAATGCCGCTCTTCAGGCTTTCCCCCATGCCTTCGTGCGCGCGCTCGCTGACGACGGTGCGCAGGCCGGCGTTTTCAAGCAGGGCTTGCAGCGGGCTGCCGGGGGAGACCACCGCCAGCGCATCCGGAAACGCAGCCTTGAGCGAAGCAGCGGCATGCAAGGCAATCGGCACGCCTTGCAGGGGATGCAGCAATTTGTTCGCGCCGAAGCGCGAGCTTTTGCCGGCGGCGAGCAGGATGGCGGCGACGTTCATCGACGCTATGTTAAGGCATCCTCCCGGCACGGACCGATTTGCGGGCGGGTATGTTGCGGGGACTGGCCCCAAGTTTGCTTGTGTCGGTTGTTTATGCCGGTTGTTTGTGCTGCGCCATCCATTCCAGGCGCAGGCTGCGGTAATCCTCTTCCATCACGCCGGTAATCAAGTCGACCTGCCAATGCACCAGACTGCCGAAACGCTCCAGAGTGTATTCCCCCAAATCGGTGCGCTGAACCGCGGCATGGCGCAGCGCGATCACCACCCGGGGGATGCCCGCCATGCGGATGGCGTAGGCGCACATCGGGCAGGGTTCCATCGGCACGTACAGGGTGGCGCTGGAAAGGTCGCGGCTGTCCAGGCGGCTCATGGCGTTGCGGATGGCGTCGGTCTCGGCATGCCAGGTGACGTCGATGCGGGTGACTTCGCGGTTCTGGCCGGCGCCGATGATGGCGTCGTCCTGCACCAACAGCGCGCCGCTGGGCCAGTCGCCGCGGTTATAGGCTTCGCGGGACAGGTCGATGGCCTGGGCCATATAGTGTTCGTGGGTTTGCGGCATGATCTACGGGTAAGGCAAAGGGCAATTCAGTGGATGTTCAGACGTGACATTCGCGTTACAAAGCGACAATGCAAATAGCAAGCCAACTTGGGGAAATGCCATGAGCCGGACCTTGTTACGTGCAGCGTTGGCCCTCACAGGGGACGACCATGCTTTCGATGCTGCACTGCACGATATTGCGATCGAGGGAGACCGCATCGCGGCCATCGCCCCTGCAGGTTCTCTGAACGGTGACCGGGTCATTGACCTCTCCGGCCACCTGCTGGTACCCGGCCTGATCAACGGCCACTTTCATTCACATGAACATTTTCAGAAAGGCCGGGTGGAAAACCTGCCCCTGGAAATCTGGCTGCACTACACCCGCACGCCGCTGCCGGTGGTGCTGAACCCGCGGCAGATCTATTTGCGCACCCTGGTTGGCGCCATCGAGTCCTTGCGCACCGGCACCACCACCGTGCTCGACGACGTCGCCCTGGGTGCCACGCTCAACCGCGCCAATCTCGATGCGGTACTGCAGGCGTATGAAGACATCGGCATCCGCGCCCTGGTCGGCTTCGCGATGATGAACAAGCCGATCGTCGACAACTTCCCGTTCGCCGAAGAAGCGTTCGGCGCCGAGACGCTGGCGAAAATGCGTGAGTTGAAGCCGATTCGCGAAGCCGACTTCGAGGCGCTCGCCGCCGAGCTGGCACACAGCCGGCATCCGCTGCACAAGCGCGTCGGCATGGTGGTCGCCCTCTCCGCCCCGCAGCGCTGCACGCCAGAGTTTTTATTGAAGTGGCGCTACTTCGCCGATGAGCATGGCCTGCCCATCGTCAGCCACGTACAGGAAACGCGCATGCAGGTGGTCACCGGCGGCCTGTTCTACGGCAGCCCGATGGTCGAGTACCTCAATCGCATCGGCTTCCTGGGGCCGCGCACCAGCCTGATTCACGCGGTGTGGCTGAATCCGCGCGAAATCGAGGCGCTGGCCAAGAGTGGCGCTTCGGCCCAGCACAACGCCTGGTCCAATCTGAATCTCGGCTCCGGCGTGGCGCCGATACGCCCGCTGCTCGATGCCGGCGTCAACGTCAGCATGGGCAGTGACGGCACCTGCTCCACCTTCAGCGCCAATATGCTGCAGGTGATGGGCAGCGCCGCGGCGATCTCGAAAATCCGCGACGACGATTACTCGCGCTGGCTCTCGGCGAAAGAAGTGCTGCGCGCCGCCACCCGCGGCGGCTCCATCGCGCTTGGTTACGGCGATGCGCTCGGCGCCATCAAGGTCGGCGCCATCGCCGACATGGTGGCCTACCGCCTCGATGCACCGTCATTTCTGCCGCTGAACGACCCGGTGCGCCAGCTGGTCTACGCCGAGCGCGGCGCCGCCGTAGACTTCGTGATGGTGGCCGGTGAGCCGGTAATGCAGGCCGGAAAACTGACCAGGATCGACGAGTCCGCGATCATCGCCGAGATCGCCGCCGAACATGCCACGCTCAAGGAAAAGTACGACGCCGCCGAGGCCTCGGTCGCGCCGCTACTGGGCGCGATGGAACACATCTATCGCCGCAGCCTCGCCACGGCCATTCCCGCCGATACCTACCCGGCAAAGCTCGCTGCGAAGGGCGGTGTTTGAGCTGCGAGCGCTACGCTACCGCGTAGTTGGACAATTTCTTGTCCCCGACATGCTCCAGCGGGTACTTGTTTTTCACCGCCGTCACTTCGGCCATGATCGACACCGCCATCTCCGGCGGCGTGCGGCTGCCGATGCGCAGGCCCACCGGGCCGTGCAGGCGGTCGATTTCCGCCTCGGTGACGTCGAACTCCAGCAAACGCTCCTTGCGCTTTTGCGTGTTGACGCGCGAACCGAGAGCGCCGACATAAAACGCCGGTGACTTCAGCGCTTCCATCAGCGCCATGTCGTCGAGCTTCGGGTCATGCGTCACCGCCACCACGGCGCAATGGGCGTCGAGGTTCAGTTCCAGCACCACGTCGTCGGGCATGCCCTTGAGCAGCGTCGTGCCGGGCACGTTCCAGTCGGTGTTGTATTCCTCGCGCGGGTCGCAGACGATCACTTCGTAATCCAGCGTCTGGGCGATCGGCGCGATATAGCGCGACAACTGCCCGGCGCCGATGATCAGCAGGCGCCAGCGCGGGCCGTGGATGGTGCGCAAAATGCGGCCGTCGAAACTCACCTGGTCCTGCCGGTTCGCCGGCTCTAGCTTGGACATGCCGTTGTCGATGTCCAGCACCCGCGCCACCAGCTCGTGCGCGTCCATGCGCTTCAACAGGTCGGTGATCCAGCCAGTGTCGGTGAGGGGCTCCTGGATCAGGCGCAGCGCGCCGCCGCAGGGCAGGCCGAAGCGCGAGGCCTCTTCCTGGGTGACGCCATAGGAAATCAGCGCCGGCTTGTCGTGGATCAGGGAGGTCTTCTTCCAGCGGTCGATCAGGTCGTCCTCGACGCAGCCGCCGGACACCGAACCGGCGATCAGCCCGTCGCGGCGGATCGCCAGCATGGCCCCGGGCGGGCGCGGCGCCGAGCCCCAGGTCTCGATCACCGTCACCAGGTTGACCGCATGCCCGGCGTCACGCCAGGCCTTGGCGGATTTCAACACCTGCAGATCGACGCTATCCATTGTTCTTCACCTCGGCGTGCTTGACCCAGCGTTAGCTGGGTTCCCGCACGGCGTTTTCAACCCTGACACAGGCAGGGACATGGGCGGGACTGTGGAACCATTTTACTCCCGGCCCCGGCCGATTGGTTACCATAAGCAAATGCCCAAACCAGCTTTAGACTGAGCCGATGGCCTACGACGCCCTGATCATCGGCGGCGGCCATAACGGCCTTACCTGCGCCTGCTACCTCGCCAACGCCGGCCTGAAGGTGCGGGTGCTGGAAAAGCGCGCCATCGTCGGCGGCGCCGCCGTCACCGAGGAATTTCACCCCGGCTTTCGCAACTCGGTCGCCAGCTACACGGTGAGCCTGCTGCACCCCTATGTGATCCAGGACCTGCACCTGGCCGAGCATGGCTTACGCATGGTGTTGCGCCCGATGTCCAACTTCCTGCCGCTGGACAATGGCGACGCCCTGCGCGTCGGCCCGGCGCTGGCCGACACCGTCACCGACCTGCATCGCTTTTCCCCCCGCGACGCCGCCCGCCTGCCGGACTACTACGCCATGCTCGATCGTCTCGCCGACGAGCTGCGCCAGTGGGTGCTGCGCACCCCGCCCGACCCCAACGGCGGCCCGCGCGCCATGCTGGAGTTGTTCAAGGCCGGGCGTGAACTGCGCAAGCTTGGCCCCGCCTCGCAGCGCGACCTGCTCGAACTCTTCGGCCGCAGCGCCGGCGAGGTGCTGGACGACTGGTTCGAGTCCGATGCCATCAAGGCGGCGCTGGGCTTCGACTCGGTGGTCGGCGCCTGGGCCTCGCCCTACGCCCCCGGCTCCGCCTATGTGCAACTGCATCACTGCTTTGGCGAGGTCAACGGCCGCAAGGGCGCCTGGGGCCACGCCATCGGCGGCATGGGCGCCATCACCCAGGCGATGGCAAAGGAAGCGGCACGCCTCGGTGTGGAGATCAGTACTGAATCACCGGTCGCCCGTGTCAAGCTCGCCGGCAACAAAGCCACCGGCGTGGTGCTGGAGAATGGCGACGAGCTTGACGCCAAGCTCATCGCCGCCAACGTCGGCCCCAAGCTGCTGTTCCTGCACATGCTCGAAGCCGCCCAGCTCGAACCCGAATTCCGCACCCGCATCGAACGCTTCAAGACCGGCTCCGGCGTGCTGCGCATGAATGTCGCGCTGAGCGAACTGCCGGACTTCTGCGGTCTGGGCAAAGCGGCGCAGCCGCATCACGGCGCCGGCATCATCATGGCGCCGTCTCTCGCCTATATGGACCGCGCCTGGCGCGATGCCAGCGATGCGCAAGGCGACGGCATGTCCAGGCAGCCGATCGTCGAAATGCTGATCCCCAGCACCCTCGACGACACCCTCGCGCCCAAGGGGCAGCACGTCGCCAGCCTGTTCTGCCAGCAGTTCGCGCCACACCTGCCCGGCGGCAAATCGTGGGATGAGGCGCGCGAGGCCGCGGCCGACCGGGTGATTGCCACGGTCGAGCGCCATGCACCCGGATTTTCAAAGAGCGTGATCGCGCGGCAGATTCTCACGCCGCTGGATCTTGAGCGCACCTTCGGCCTCACCGACGGTGACATTTTTCATGGCCGCCTGAGCCTGGAGCAGTTGTTCAGCAGCCGCCCACTGCTGGGCCACGCCGATTACCGCACACCGCTCAAGGGCCTCTACCTGTGCGGTGCCGGAACCCATCCGGGCGGCGGCGTCACCGGCGCGCCGGGACACAACGCCGCGCGTGAAATCCTGCGCGACTGGAAGGCGAAAAAGCTGGCCTAGCGTCCCGGGTCGGCGCCCGGGGTTTCATTCCGGCTAGCGCACCAGCACCGGCTGCGCGCCGACGGAAATCGCCTGCGCGCTTTCGCGCTGCGGCGGCTGCGGCAAAGGCCGGACGCTGCCCAGGCCCACCATCGCCAGCGCCGCATTCTTCACCGGATCGAAGTCAGTCCACACGACGTTGCTGTGGCCGGCGCCTTCGACCTTGATCAGTTGCTTCGGTCCGGTCGCGGCCTGGTACAGCTCTTCGCTCATGTGATAAGGCACCAGGCGGTCGGCGGTACCATGGACGAAGATTTTCGGCAGCTTTACCTTGGCGATCTTGCTTTCGGAGTCGAAGCGCTGGGTGATCAAAAAACCGACCGGCAGGAAGCCCCATTTGAAGGTCTTGGTCATGTCGGCGATCGAGGTGAAGGTCGATTCCGTGATCAGGCCGGCGGCCTCGCCCGGCTGCACATGGGTCGCCAGCTCGATGGCAACCGCGCCGCCCAGCGAATGGCCATAGATGATGCGTTTGGAGGCGTCCGGCTGCCTGGTCTTGAGCCACGCCCAGGCGGCCGCCGCGTCCTCATACGCGCCCTTCTCGGAAGGCACGTCGCCCTCGGAAAGCCCGAAGCCGCGGTAGTCGATCGCCAGTACCGAAAAGCCGGCCTCGCGCCATTTTTGCGTGCGCCAGGTCGAGCCGGTCAGGTTCCAGCGGGCGCCATGCAGGTAGAGCAGGGTGGGCGCCTGGGGATTGGCCGCCGGCATCCACCAGGCGTGGATCCACTGCGCGGCGCCGTCGCGGGCGACGGGTATGGCGGTACGCGCCGGCACCGTCTTGCCGTCGGCCACGTCCAGCCAGAACTCCTGCACGCCCTCCGGCAGGCCGGCATAGCCGCGCCAGTCTTCCTTGCTGGGATTGAAAATCCACTCGCGCTGCTTGAAGTCGATGGCCGCGCAGCCGCCGACCACGGCGGCGATGGTCACCCCGGCGATGCTGGCGGCGGCGGTGCGGCGGTTGAAGGTGAATTGCATGATCGTGCGGACGGAAACTGTGTGCTGGTGAGGTGAACTTGAATCCTAAACGCGCCAGTCCCGGTTCACGCTGACAAACTGGTGATCAATCAAGGGCAAATTCTGGCAACCTGCCTGAATTACGGCGGGCCGCGCCCCGCGGACGCGGCCGGCTCGGCCTTCCCCTGAAGAGTTAACAGGGTTTTACATTCCCAGAAAGTCCTTCTTGCCCACTTCCACGCCGCCCTGGCGCAGGATGTCGTAGGCGGTGGTGACGTGAAAATAGACGTTCGGGTGGGCGAAATTGAGCAGCAGGTCCTGGGCGCTGAAGGTGACTTCCTGGCCGCCGACCTTGAAGGTGATCGGCTTGGCTTCGGTGCCGTCGATGGCGTCGCGCGGGATGTTGTTCAGCACGGCGACGGTCTTGGCGATGCGGTCCTTCAGGTCGGCGATGCTGGCCTCGGTGTCATCGAATTTCGGCAATTCCAGGCCGGTGACGCGCGCGCAAAACAGCTTGGAGGCATCGCAGGCGATCTGCACCTGCTTGGAGAACGGCAGCATGTCCGGCGCCAGGCGCATGCCGAGGAAGTTGGCGGAGTCGAACTTTTTCGCTTCGGCGTGGGCCTGCGCCTTGTCCAGCAGCTTGGACAGCGTGGTCAGCATGCGGGTGAATACGGGTACGCTGGCTTGATGCATCGAAATGGACATGGATGATTCCTTGAAAGGTGGGTGCAGGACGCAAGCCCCGAAAGGGGACTACGCATCTTAAGCCAAGCCGGTTACGCCGCCATGTCCCGGGTTGACGCGGGAAGGGGGCAGTCGTTGCCGCCGGTTAACACGGTTGTGGTCACAGCGCCCTGCCAACCTGATAAAACCCGAGGTTTTTACGCGAATTGTCGACCCGGTCAACACGCTTGTGGTCGGGCGCCGGCGGTGAACCTGATAAAACCCGAGGTTTTTCCCGAAAAATGCCGGCGGCTTTGACACGCCTGTGTTGATTGCCCGGAGCCAAACTGCGCGAACACCACAGTAAACAACAGGTTTTTTTGTGGTTCGCGATTTGGTGTTGCGAAAACCGCGGGCCGCAAGGCGGCCGGATTGTCAAAGAGCAGACCACACTTGCATAAAACCTTGCTGCGCGCGCGGGCAAGACAATGGCGTCCGTTGCAAGAGAATCCTTGTTGAATGGACTGGAGACCAGCATATCGTAGTGACCGCTGAACGCAAGGCCTCAAGCGGGGCGGTTACAAAATCAACTAAACTTGGGTGAAACAGCCGAACATTTTCGAGAGAGAAATTCATGTCCGCAGACCTCGCGCGGGTGACCCGTGCCTTCGACTTCGCCTGCCGCAAGCACGCCAAACAACGCCGCAAGGGCGAAGGCGCGGAGCCCTATGTCAATCACCTGGCCGAAGTGGCTGACCTGGTGGCGCAGGCCACCGAGGGCCGCGATGCAGACCTGGTAATCGCCGCGCTGCTGCACGATACGGTGGAAGACCAGGATGTGACACGCGAAGAGATCGTCGCCCTGTTCGGCGAGGACGTGGCGCGCATCGTGATGGAAGTCACCGACGACAAGAGCCTGCCGAAGGATGAGCGCAAGCGCCTGCAGGTGGAACATGCGGCGCACATTTCGACCCAGGCGCGGATACTCAAAATCGCCGACAAGACTTCCAACCTGCGCTCGATCCAGTACAGCCCGCCGCCCTGGCCGGCGTCGCGCAAGCGCCGCTATTTCGCCTGGGCGCAGGCGGTGGTGGGCCAGGCGCGCGGCGTCAATCCGTGGATCGAGGCGGCGTTCGACCGCGAGTATGAGGCGGCGGTCAAGGCGGGCCTGGCGCAGCGCGACTTTGTCTGGCGCCAGGCACTGGAAACCGAGGGCGACGACTGAGCAGGCCCTACGCCGCTTCGTCCTGCATCTGTTTGCCCAGAAGCTCGCCGAATTCGCCGCTGCTCAAGGGGTGGCTAAACAGGTAGCCCTGGAATTTGTCGCAGGCGTGCAGGCGCAGGAAGTCGGCCTGCGCCTCGGTTTCCACGCCTTCGGCGACCACCGTCAGGCTGAGCGCGCGGCCCATGGCGAAAATCGCCTCGGCGATGCCGCGGTCCTCGAAGCAGCCGGGCAGGTCGCGCACGAACGAGCGGTCCACCTTGATGGTGTCGAGCGGAAATTTTTTCAGGTTCGACAGCGACGAGTAGCCGGTGCCGAAGTCGTCCATGGCGATGCGCACGCCCATGTTCTTCAGCGCCGTCAGCACGCCGATGGCCTTGTCGATGTCGCGCATCAGCATGCTTTCGGTGATCTCCAGTTCCAGCAGGCTCGGGTCCATGCCGGTCTCCTGCAGGGCGGCGACGACATCACCCAGCAAACCTTCTTCGCCGAACTGCCGCGCCGACAGGTTGACCGCGATGCATAGCGGCCGCGGCGCGCCGATGTTCCATTTGACGTTTTGCGCGCAGGCGGTGCGCAGCACCCATTTGCCGATCGGCAGGATCAGGCCGGTTTCCTCGGCCAGGGGAATGAACTTGGCCGGCGGGATCAGGCCGAACTCCGGGTGGCGCCAGCGCAACAGGGCTTCCATGCCGCTCATGCGGCCGCCGGCGACATCGATCTTCGGCTGGTAGAACAGTTCGAACTCCTGGCGCGCCATCGCCTGGCGCAGGGCCGACTCCATGGTCAGGCGCTCGAAGGTGTGGTTGTCCAGCTGCGCCGAGTAGAGCTGGAAGTTGTTCTTGCCTTCGTCCTTGGCGTGGTACATGGCGATGTCGGCGTTTTTCATCAGCGAGCGCTCGTCGCTGCCGTCGCGCGGATACAGGCTGACGCCGACGCTGGCGGTGACGTGGAACTCCTGCCCCAGGGCGCCGAAGGGCTTGCTGGCGGCCGCCAGGATCTTGCGCGCCACCGCCTCGACCTCGGCAGGCTGCGCAATGTGCTGCAGCATGACCACGAATTCGTCGCCGCCCAGGCGCGCCACCGCGTCGTCGGCGCGCAGGCAGGCCTTCAGGCGGTGCGCCATTTCCTGCAGCAGCTGGTCGCCGGTGGCGTGGCCCAGGGTGTCGTTGATGTTCTTGAAGCGGTCGAGGTCGACGAACAGCAGTGCCAGCTGCGTGTCCTGGACAAGCGCCGTGTCGATGCCGGCACGCAGCAGGCGGCTGAACATGGCGCGGTTGGGCAGGTCGGTGAGGCTGTCGTAGTAGGCCAGGTATTCGTTGCGCTGCGCCGACAGCTTGCGCTCCTCGATTTCCGCCTGCAGCGCGGCGTTGGCGACGCGCAGCTCCGCGGTGCGGTCGGCGATGCGCTGTTCCAACTGGTTCTTGTAGGCGTGCAGGGCGGCGCTCTTGGTGCCGAGGGTGCGCGCCATTTCGTTGAAGGTGCGCCCGAGGACGCCGATTTCGTCGTCCGAGGTGACATTGACATGGGCCGCTGCATAGTCCAGCGACTTGACGCGCAAGACCGCGTCTTTCAGGGCCTGCAGGGGGCCGGTGACCTGGCGCGAAATGCCCCAGCCCACAAAGAAGATGAAGGCGATCAGCGCGGCGCCGCCGGCGCCGATCACCTTCAGGTGGCCGCGCGCGACCGCCATCAGTTCATCGCGAATCGGCGTGTATTCGAGCACCACGGCGCCGACGACGGCGTCGCGGGAGCCGCGCGTTTGGTGGATCGGGACGACGACCTGGCGGATGCCTTCCGGATGCAGCTTGTTGAGTTCGACGAAGGTGCGCGGCCGGCCGTCGGCGAGGGTATGCGCCACTTCGCCGTTGCTGTCGCCGTCGAATGCCAGTCCCCGCTCCTCCGGGTTGGCGTCGGCGATGCCGATCTTGCGGCTATCGACGATCACCACGTCCCGTTTGCCGCTCTGGTTGAGCAGGGCGACGAATTGTTGTAGCCGCTCCGGGTTGTCCAGGCCGATCTCCTGTGCGGTAGTGGCGATGCCGTAGCCGACGTGCCGCGCTTCCAGCAGCGCCGCTTGTTCGACGGTGGCAATCTGGCGGTCGATGGCGAGGAAAATGAACAGGGCGATCGCCAGGGCGGTGAGGCCGAAGGCAAACGCGACCTTGCGGCCTATCGGCATCGCTGCTCCCGGCATGCGGCCGATGGCGGGCACCGGTGCGGCCGGGTCCTGCTCCGGGGGGATGTCGGCGGCTTCGAGGACTGCCAGCGGGGACGGCGACGGCGCCGTCAGGGGGTGTTCTTTGAGGAAAGCGTCGGAAATTTGCATGTGGGGCGCCGGCTCGAGCAGGGAGTGCCGGGAATGGCGCTCTGCCCTGTTAACGGCGCCGCGCGGGAATAAATAACCCGTTTTTGTTAACTCGGGTTGCGCGGACAGGAAGGGCCGGTTTTCCGGCGCATGCGCCCGGCCGCAAGGCTGGGCAAACCGCGCCGCCGCGCCTTCAGTCGCCGGCGGTTACCGCCACTTCGACCAGGTATTTGCGCGCCGGGGCGCAGGCGGTGGCAGGCCAGGCGCGCGGCGTCGATCAGTGGATCGGGGCGGTATTCGGCCGCGGGTACGAGAAGGCGAAAGGCGGGCCTGGCGCAGCGCGACTTGGCCTGGCGCCTAGAACCATTTGAGCACGAAGTGCGCGCCGATGAACCAGAGCACGGCCGCGGCCAGCGTGCCCGCGCCGTGCATCGCCCCTATTTTTCCCTCGAAGCGGGGCTCGCTGCGGCGGTTCAGGTAGGCGATGACAAAGGCGCCCACCACGAAGGCGGCCACCAGGCCCCCTGCGACGTACGCGGCCGTCTGGTACCTGAAATGGGTGGCGCGCAAGGGGTCGTTGCGAAAATCGAATTCAGCCCAGATAAAGAGCGCCGTGCCGTAGGTCCAGAGGATCACGTAGCGGGAATGCACGCCGGCGAAAAAGAACAGCAGGAGGCTTGTAACCAGGGTGAAAAGCACCAGCGCGAGACAAAAGTGCGGCACCGGGGCGGCCTGCAGGCCGTACATGCCGGAGGCGGCGATGACCGCGGCGCACAGCGGGAAAAATATGGCGTCGGTGTTGGCGACGTTGTCCCAGTAGATGCCGTCGCCTTCGATGTCCGATTCCGACATGGGCCTCCCGGTTTTTGCCGTAGAGCGTGTCAAACCGCCTGAACAAGCCGCTTGCATTTTCGCCGCCATCATACTGCATGCGCCGGCGCGCGTTAATCGGAAACGGCGGTGGCCTCGACCTCGACCAGGTATTTGCTGTCGGCCAGGCGCGCCACGCCCAGCAGGGTGGAGGCGGGCGGGGTGTCGCCGAAAAAAGCGTAGACCAGGGGCCGGCCAACGGCTAAAAAGCGTTCCATGTCGGTGGTATAGATGGTGATGCGCACCACGTGGGCCGGGGTGGCGCCGACGGCGGCCAGCGCCAGGCCGATGTTGTGCATCACCTGCCCGGCTTGCGCGGCCATGTCGTCTTCGCCGACCACCACGCGCTCGGGTGTCAGGGGCACCATGCCGGCGATGTGCCACTGGCGGGTGCCGGTGGATTCGACGATCTGGCTGTAGTAGCTGCGCGAGCCGCGATAAAGGGTGTCGGGGTTGAGGCGCTGGTGGGGCATGGCGGGCTCCGGTGGAAGGGATGCCTGCATCCTAGCGAGGTCCATGCCACCCCGCGCTGGCGCGCGGATCGGTGCGATCAGCGGGTGCCGAAATCCAGCGGCAAGCCGACGTAGTTTTCCGCCATCGACAGGGAGGCGGCGCGCGAGTTGACCAGGTAGCCGAGTTCGGCCTCCTGGATTTTTTGCCCGAACTCGCCGTTCTCGGGAAAGCGGTGCATCAGGCTGGTGAACCACCAGGAGAAGCGCTCGGCGCGCCAGACCCGCGCCAGGCATTTGGCGGAGTAGGCGTCCAGGCCCGCGTCGCTGCGCTCGCGGTAGTGCTCGATCAGCGCGGCCGACAGGTATTTCACGTCGGAGGAGGCGAGGTTGAGCCCCTTGGCGCCGGTGGGGGGCACGATATGGGCGGCGTCCCCCGCGAGAAACAGGCGGTTGAAACGCATCGGCTCGGCGACGAAGCTGCGCAGGGGGGCGATGCTTTTTTCGATCGCCGGGCCGGTGACCAGGCGCTCGCGCCCGGCAGGGTCCAGGCGCGCGGCCAGTTCGGCCCAGAAGGCGCCATCGCTCCAGTCTTCGGCACGATCGGTGATCGGGCATTGCAGGTAGTAGCGGCTGCGGCTGCTGCTGCGCATCGAGCACAGGGCGAAGCCGCGCTCGCTGTTGACGTAGACCAGCTCGTGCGACAGCGGCGGCACATCGGCCAGCACGCCGAGCCAGCCGAAGGGATAGACCTTTTCGTAGGTGCGGATGGCGGCGGCCGGCACGCTGGCGCGGCAGACGCCGTGATAACCGTCGCAGCCGGCGATGAAGTCGCACTCGATCTGGTGCTCCACGCCGTCTTTCTTGTAGCGTACTTGCGGATGCTTGCCGTCGAAGCCGTGGATGCTGACGTCCGTCGCTTCATAGACGGTGGTGAGGCCGGCGGCGGCGCGCGCGTCCATCAGGTCGCGCGTCAGTTCGGTCTGGCCGTAGACGGTGACATGCCGCCCGCCGGTCAACTGCGCCATGTCGATACGGTGGCGGGTGCCGGCGAACAGCAGTTCCAGGCCGCCGTGCGGCAGGCCCTCGGCCTGCATGCGCGCGCCGGCGCCGGCCTCGATCAGCAGGTCGGTGGTGACCTGCTCCAGCAGGCCGGCGCGGACGCGCCCCAGCACGTAGTCGCCGCCCTGGCGTTCGATGATGACGGCGGCGATGCCGGCCTTATGCAGCAACTGGCCCAGCAGCAGGCCGGCAGGGCCGGCGCCGATGATCGCGACCTGGGTGCGCATGAGTGACTCCGGTTTTTTATTCGTTGTGTAAAGACGCCAAGCATAGGCGCGCGGACCGCCTTCGCGCCATGGCAGGGCGGCGCTATTTGTGCGATGATCGGAATTATTGTGCGATCATCGCGCAATAGCGTGCATGTTTGCGTGACGCTTTGCAGCAATTGGGAGGGGCATGACATGGGCATCGCCAACGCCGATTTCATCGCCGGCATGGCCAAGGGCATGGCGGTGCTGGAAAGCTTCGACGTGCATCGCCAGCGCCTCAACGCCACCCTGGCCGCCGAGCGCGCGGGCCTCACGCGGGCGGCGGCGCGGCGCCACCTGCTGACCCTGGCCCACCTCGGCTATCTCGAGACCGACGGCCACTACTACTGGCTGGCCCCCAAGGTGCTGCGCTTTTCCGGCAGCTACTTCGCCTCGGCGCGCCTGCCGCGCGCGGTGCAGCCGACCCTGGACCGGCTGGCGGCGCAGACCCAGGAGTCCTTCACCGCAGCGGTGCGCGACGGCAACGAGGTGGTGATCATCGCGCGTAGCGGCGCTTCACGCGTGCTGGCTTACGGCCTGCACATCGGCGCGCGCCTGCCGGCGCATGCCACTTCCACCGGGCGCATGATGCTGGCGGCGATGCCGAAACGCGAATTCGCCACCTGGATGCGCGCGCGCGAACTGCCGCGCCTGACCACCCGCACGGTGGTGGATACGCGGCGCTTTCGCGCGCTGATCGACGCGGCGCGCGCCAACGACTATTGTTTTGCCGGAGAAGAGCACGAACTCGGCGTGCTCGCGATTGCGGTGCCGCTGCGCGACATGCGCGGCGTCACCGTCGCCGCCCTCAATGTCGTCGCCGCCGCCGGACGGCAGGACGAAAAGACGCTGACGCGCGATTTCCTGCCTCTGCTGCTCGACGCCGCGCGGCAGTTGCGCGGCGTCATGTAAAACCTAGCCGCGCGGCAGTTGCGCGGCGTCATGTAAAGCCTGTTACTTCGCCGGCGCCGGCATGCCGGACACCGGCCCTTCGGGAACGATGGGCCCGTGCTCGATGGTCGGCGTGCCAGAGGCGGGTGCGGCGGCGGTGCTGCCTGCCTGTTCATTGCCCGCCTTGGCGGCAATCTCGGCCTGGCCGGATTGGTCGCGCAGGGCGGCGCAGCGCGGCGCCATGCGGCCGCCATTGGCTTTCAGGCAGTTGCCCAGCGCCAGGTCGACCTGGCGCTGCTGCTCGGTGACGGGCTTGAGCGGCATGCGCAGGTTGGGGTCGTTGTCGTAGGTGATGTCCAGCGCGTGGGCGGTGCCGGCGCAGGCCAGCAGGGCGAGGGGGGCGAGCAGGTTGCGTAGTGTGTTCATTTTGATTTCTCCACGGGGACACGGAATCGATAATCACGGCCGGGCCGAATGGCGCATTGTCGGCGCCGGCGCGGCGCGCGTCTGTCGGCCGCGGTGGCGCCGGCTTGTCGGGAAGCACCTACAGCCAGGCGTCGGCACGGCCGGCGGCTCGCCACTTATTTGCGCGGGTAGTATTTTTCCATCAGGGTGTTGCGGATCTCGCAGGCTTCCTGGGCGTCCTTGTTGATGGTCAGGTTGATCGGGCAGGCGAGGTCCTTGGTCTGCAGCACGCTTTCCAGCGACCAGATCAGCTGGAACAGGGAGCGCGGCCAGTCCGGCCCGGCATCCGCGCCGCGCAGGGTCTTGGTCAGGCCGCCGTTCGCGTAGGTGATGCTCCAGGTGACGTTGCCCTTGGCCTTCGGGTTGTGCATGCGCATGAAGTCGGCGTATTCGAGGGCGTTGACCAGGCTGTCGTACTGCTGCTCGCTGATGTGCAGGCGGCGCCGGCCGCGGCTTTTCACCAGGCCGCGGCCGGTGTAGATGACATTGGCGTCGCTGTACAGGCGCGCCTCGTAGCTCCAGCGCTTGGGGCCGCCGTCGTAGCCGACGACGTAGCGCAGCACTTCGCGCGGCGGCCCGTCCCCGGGCAGGGCCTCGTCGGCGGCCAGCGCGGGCGCCGCCGGCAGGGCGGGCAGGCACAGGGCTGCGGAGAGGAGCAGGGCGCGCGCGGCGTGCATGGTGGCGGCCCTAGCGGTTGACGTCGACCACCAGCCGCCCGCGCACCCGGCCGGCGACGATGTCGTGGGCCGCGTTCAGCGCCCCTTTGAGCGGCAGCTCGGTGGCAATCGCTTCCAGCTTGGCGGGGACAAGGTCGGTGGCGATGTGCTGCCAGGCGAGCGTGCGCATGGCCATCGGCGCCATCACGGAGTCGATGCCGGCCAGGGTGACGCCGCGCAGGATGAAGGGCATGACGGTGCTCGGAAAATCGAAGCCGCCGGCCAGGCCGCAGGCGGCCACGGTGCCGCCGTAGCGCGTCTGCGCGCAGGCATTGACCAGGGTGTGCGAGCCGACCGAATCGATGACGCCGGCCCAGCGCTCTTTTTGCAGCGGTTTGCCGGCGGCGGAAAGTGGTGCGCGGGCTATCACTTCGGCGGCGCCCAGGCCTTTCAGGTAATCGGCGTGGTCGAGCTTGCCGGTGGAGGCGACGACCGTGTAGCCCCGGCTTGCGAGAATGGCGATGGCGACGCTGCCGACGCCGCCGGAGGCGCCAGTGACGAGGATTTCGCCCTGCTCCTTCGATACGCCGTTGCGCTGCAAGGCCATGGCGCACAGCATGGCGGTGTAGCCGGCGGTGCCCACCGCCATCGCCTGTTTCGCCGAGAGGGCGGCGGGCAGGGGGAGCAGCCAGTCTCCTTTGACGCGCGCCACCTGCGCCAGCCCGCCCCAGTGGGTTTCGCCGACGCCGTAGCCGTTGAGCAGCACCTTGTCGCCGGGCTTGAAGCGCGGGTGGCTGGAGGCGATGACCGTACCGGCGAAGTCGATGCCCGGCACCATCGGCCACTTGCGCACCACCGGCGAGGCGTTGGTGATGGCCAGGCCGTCCTTGTAGTTGATGGTCGAGTAATCGACCTTGACGGTGACGTCGCCTTCCATCAGGCCGGACTCGTCGATCTCGGTCAGGGCGGCGTTGAAGCCGGATTTGGGATCGCTTTCCGATCTGCTGAGCAGGATGCCGCGCATGCTGGTGTCTCCTTTGGTGTGCGCGCATGATACCGGCTGTCGCGGTGCGCGTAGGCGCCCGGGGCAAAAGGGCGGCGACCGGTTTGACGGCCCGGGGTTGTTGAGAAGCGCGACAATATTCCATGGGCATTCTACAATCCCGGCTGGTTCAATTCGGAGGATTGCCATGAAAGTGTTACGCGCAGGTTTCGCGGGGTTGATCTGGCTCTTGGGCGCAGGCAGTGCGCATGCCCTGAGCGTGGATTGCAACAAGATCACCAATCCGGACGAGAACACCATTTGTTCCGAGGTGTCGCTGGCCAAGCTGGACCACGACCTGGACAATGCCTACGCGCTGATGCAGGCGCATCTGCCGCTGAAAATGCGCGACTATGTAAAAAGCTCGCAGGCGCGCTGGCGCGTCGGCCCCGAAGGCCCCTCCGGCGGCGCCTGCAAAGGAAATGTCGATTGCATCGCCAAGCGCTATAGCGCGCGCATTGCCTTTCTCGGCAACGCCGGCCTGCCCTACGAGGGCGTGTACGACGGCAGCAAAGGGCGCTTCGCGGTGGAGAGCACCGGCAGCGGCGCCCTGCGGGTGAATTTTTTCCCGTCGGCCGGCGCCGCGCAACTGGCCGGCATCAACGAAGCTGCGGGCGTGAAAGCGGTGGACAACGCCATCGTGCTGGTGCCGCCGGCGGAAAACTGCGCGGCGCGCATCGTGTTCAGCCAGGACGGCGCCAAGCTGGAATTGAAGGAAGCGAAGAAAAAGGCCTGCAACAGCATCAAGTCGCTGGCCGGGCCGTATACCCGCGACTACAGCCTGATTCCCGCGGCCGCGGCAGGCAAATGAGCGGCCGCCGGGCTGTAACCCGGGCGGCCCGGGTTGCAGCCCGGGTTACAACTCAGTGTCGGCCGCGCTTGCCCTTATCGGCGCCATCGTGGCGCTACCCTTGTCGCTGCATTCAAGCGCAGGCTATAGTCAATCCCTTATAAAGTTTCCGGAGACAAAGCATGGCTGCCCGCCCCAAACGCAAAGTCATCATCACCTGCGCCGTCACCGGCGCGATCCACACGCCGACCATGTCACCCTACCTGCCGATCACCCCGCAGGAGATCGCCGATGCGGCCGTCGGCGCGGCCGAGGCGGGCGCTGCCATCGTGCACCTGCATGCGCGCGACCCGAAGGATGGCCGGCCCACCCAGGACCCGAAATATTTCGAG
>DATAZV010000307.1:0-20249 GCA_036271855.1 Burkholderiales bacterium | reverse complement strand
CGAGCATGCGCCGCACCGCGCTGCGGGCGGCGTCGAAACGCCGCACCATCTCGCGCTCCGGCGGCAGGCGGTCGCCGGGTTTGAAGCTCTGGCTCTCGATGCCCTGCAGGATGTGGGCGCGCAGGCGCTCCACCCCCGCGGTGGATAGGCGGCGGTCACGCATGAATGTGGGGGAGGCGGGTCATGATCATGACCAATTTATCATAAATCGTGATCAATTGCCGATATTGGTTGACTCTGGCGCGGCGGATGGTTAACTTTCAGCCTCTTCACAACGAGGCTGTTTTTCATGCACCTGATCACTTTTTCCGATTCCAAGGGCTCGCGTATCGGCGTGCTCGACCGCGCCGCCGGCAAGCTCACCGACCTTTCCGTGGCCGCCCCCGACCTGCCGCGCGAGATGCAGGCCTTCATCCGCCTCGGTACTGCCGGGCTTGCCGGCGCCAAGGCCGCCGCGGCTTCGGGCAAGGGCGCGCTCAGCCTGGACCAGGTGAAGCTGGAGGCGCCGATTCCGCGCCCGGCGAAAAACATCATGTGCGTGGGCAAGAATTACCACGAGCATGCGAAGGAGTTCCACAACAGCGGCTTCGACGCCAGCGCGGGCGCCAACGCGGTGCCGGAACTGCCGATCATTTTCACCAAGGCACCGACTTCCGTGATCGCCCAGCGCGAAGCGATCGACTCGTCGCTGGACCACACCAATTCGGTGGACTACGAGGGTGAATTGACGGTGGTGATCGGCACCGGCGGGCGCGGCATCAAGAAGGCCGATGCCTTCAAGCACGTCTATGGCTACACCATCATCAACGACGTCACTGCGCGCACCATGCAGCACGCGCACAAGCAGTGGTTCCTCGGAAAAAGCATCGACACCTTTTGCCCGATGGGCCCGACCATCGTGACCGCCGACGAGGTGGCGGACGTGACCAAATTGCGCCTGGTCACCAGGGTCAATGGCGAAGTGCGCCAGGACGCGATGGTCTCCGACCTGATTTTCGACGTGCCCACCCTGATCGAAACCCTGTCGCGTACCATGACCCTGGAGCCGGGCGACCTGATCGCCACCGGCACCTGCGCCGGCGTGGGCATCGGCTTCAAGCCGCCGAAGTTCATGAAAAAGGGCGACGTGGTGGCGGTGACCATCGAGCCGATCGGCACGCTGGAAAATCCGGTGGCCTAGCAGAGCAGGGCGCGGCCGCATGCGGCCGCGCCGGCAGCACCCGATAAGCAGCACCCATAAAAAAGTACGACCCCAAACCGTCAGCCCAAACAGAAGGAGGAGAACCATGCGTTCCCTGATCCAGGCCGCCGCTGCGGCGCTTGCCTGCTTAGTCGTTGCCGCCGCCCCCGCGCTGGCGCAAGAAGCTTATCCCTCCCACCCGGTCACCGTGGTGGTGCCGTTTCCGCCCGGCGGCGTGGCCGAGCTCACCGGCCGGCCCGCGACCATCATCCTGAGCAAATTGCTCAAGCAGCCCTTTGTGCTGATCAACAAGCCGGGCGCCGGCGGCTCCATCGGCGCCGCTTCGGTGGCGACGGCGCGGCCGGACGGCTACACCCTGTTGATGGCCCTGGCCAGCGTCTCGACCAATCCGGAAGCCGACAAGATGTCGGGCCGCCCGCCGGCGTTCCAGCTCGACCAGCTGGCGCCGATCGCTTTGGTGAGCGCCGATCCGGTGATCCTGATGGTGCGTGCCGACAGCCCCTACAAGAGCCTGAAGGATCTGGTGGAGGACGCGAAAAAGCGCCCCGAGGCGATCAACTATTCCTCCTCCGGCAACTACGGCACTTATCACGTCGCCACCGAGATGTTCACCAGCGTGGCGGGCATCAAGATGAAACACATTCCCTATGCCGGCGGCGGCCCGGCGTTAACCGCGCTGCTCGGCGGCCAGGTGGACGTGGCGCTGCTGGGACCCTCCGTGGCGATCGCCCAGGTCAAGGCCGGCAAGCTGCGCGCGCTGGCCAGCTGGGGCGGCAAGCGCATCGCCTCGATGCCGGAGGTGCCGACGCTCAAGGAGATGGGCTACCCGGTCGAGTACTACATCTGGTCCGGCCTGTTCGCGCCTGCGGGCACGCCCGAGCCGGTGATGAAGACCTTGCGCGAATCCATGCACAAGGTGGTGGAGGATGCGGAGTTCAAGGCCACCATGGCGAAGCTGGAAACGCCGATCGTCTATATGGACGCGCCGGAATTCAAGAAATTCTGGGACGACGACGCCAGGCGCCTGATCGAGGTGGTGCGCAAGATCGGCAAGATCGAGTGATTGCCGTCGGAGTCGGCGCAAAAGCCCGGGACCGTCCCGGGTTTTTTGTTTATGCTGCCGCCGATGTGCAGTTTCAGCGCGCGGGCGCGGCGTAGTTCACCAGCAGTTCCAGCACGCGCTTGCGATCCGGCCCCGTTACCGTGGCCTCAATTACCGCGGTGCGGCTGCCTTTGTGCACGATGCGTGCGCGCGCGGAAAGGCGCGCACCTTCGCCGGGACTCAGGAAGCAGGCGGTAAGGCCGGTGGGCACCCACCCCTTTGGCAGCGCGGCGCGCGCGGCTGCCTCGGCCAGCCCGGTGAGCACGCCTCCCTGCACGTGGCCGACGCGGTTGGCGACGTAGGGGCCGTTTTTCAGGGTGGCCGCCCCGCCGCTGGCGGTGTGGCGCGGATGGAAATCCCAGAAGCCGGACAGGAACGCTCCTTCCTGTTTCAGCGCTGCTTGCGCGTGGCGATAGATCGCCGCCTCCTCGCGGTCGAGCGCCCGCGGTGCCAGCGTGGGCGTGCCCGCCGGGGTTGCGGCCAGGGGCAGCATGCGCGGCGGCTTCACGCCCGGCGGTGTTTCGAGCACCATGAAGCAGGCGGTGCCCGCGCAGACCTGCTCGCCGCGGCCGTTGCGCACGGTGGCTTGCATCACGCCTTGTTGCGCGGCCGCGCCTGCGAAAAAGGCGTCGAAGGTCGATAGCGAAGTCAGCGGCCCGTCCCAGCGCGCGCCGGTGAACTGCAACTGCATGGATACCGTCGCCACCCGAGTCGGGCGCTGCAGGCGCCCGCGCAGCGATGAACCCAATGCCATGTCGGTGAAGATGCAGGCGGGCGTGAAGGCGATCTGCCCGGTCTCATCCACGCAATGCGGGCCGCCCTGCATCGACATGCGCGCTTGCGCGGGCGTCACTTCGTCGAAGGAGAAGCCGAGGAAATTGCCGGCGAAATGAAAGCCCGGTTCGCGGTTGCGTTCGATGCCGCGCAGCACATGCGCGAGGATGGCTTGCGGGTCTTGCGGGTCTTGTTTAGGGGAGGAGGCGTGCATGCGCCGATTTTAGGCGATGCGCGCGCGCTGTTTGCCGGGATGCGATGCATAAGCACGCGCGCCTCTCATCGGCGCGCCGCGCCCAGCACGGCCGCGCGTTCGCGCACCACGCCGCTGAAGGCGTGCACCAGTTCGCGCGGGGCGCCGCGGCGCTCGTAAAAGGCCAGCGCCTGCTCGCCCGGGTCGGGCAGGCCGTCCTCCCGGCCCAGCGGGCGCATGGCTTCGGTGAGGAGCGAGGCCGGCACGATGGACACGCCCAGGCCGGCTTCGAGCGCCGGCAGCAAGCCGTTCATGCCGCTGGTGGTGAGCGCAATGCGCCAGGCGCGTTTCTTCTTGTTCAGCAGGTTCAAGGCCTGCTCGCGCAGCACGCAGCCGACCGGCAGCACCACCAGGGGCAGGGGCTGGCGCGGATCAAAGTCGGCATCGGCCGCGCAGGTCCATTGCAGGGGTTCGCGCCAGAACGGCGCGGCACGTTCCTGCGCCTCGACCCGGCCGATCACCAGGTCGAGCTCGTCTTGCGCCAGCATTTTTTTTAAGGACCGCGACAGGTCGATGCGCACCTCCAGGTGCACCTGCGGGTAGAGGCGGGCGAAGCGCGCCAGCATGGCGGTGACTTCGCGCGGCTGGAAATATTCGCTGATGCCCACGCGCATTTCGCCGGCCACCGGCGGCGCGGTGACGGCACGCACCGACTCGTCGTTCAGCTCCAGCATGCGCCGGGCGTAGGCCAGCAGGGTGGCGCCGGACTGGGTGAGAGCCAGCGAGCGGCTGGTGCGCTCGAACACGCGGGTGTCGAGCGCCTCTTCCAGGCGCTTGATCTGGATGCTGACGGCCGACTGGGTGCGCGCCACCAGGTCGCCGGCGGCGGTGAAGCTGCCGGTGTCGGCGGCGGCGACGAAGGTGCGCAGCAGGTCGATTTCGAGATTGGCGGCGTGCATGGATGCCTTGCGTTATCTATGAATAAAGAGAATGAATCATATTTAAACTATTCGTTTAACAAATGTATTGTCCGCGCCCAGAATGCGCTTGTCAACCCGACACGAGCCTTAAGGAGAACACCATGCAAAACACCGAACGCCTGAGCCGCCGTGCGGCGCTGAACGACTCTTCATCGATTGACCGCGACCTGCGCGAGCACCGCGCGCTGGCCGGACAATGGGAGCATGACGCCAGTGCCCGCCGGCTGATCGCGCTGGACGCGGCGATCCGCCGCGCCGCCTGGGCCGTGGCCGGTTTTTTCGGCCGCCGTTGATTGCCGCCTCAACCCGACATTGAAAGGAAAAGCCATGCCTCTGGTCCGTATCGATATGATTGCCGGCCGCTCCTCGGCCGACGTTGCCGCCATCGGCCAGGCGGTGCAGCAGGCGCTCGTCGAGTGCCTGAACGTGCCGGCCCGCGACCGCTTCCAGGTGATCACCGAACACGCGCCGGGAAGCCTGGTCTTCAATACGGACTATCTGGAGGTGCCGCGCACCGAAGGCATCGTGCTGATCCAGGTGTTCCTGTCGGCCGGGCGGGAGGAGGCGCAAAAGCGCGCGTTTTACGCCCGCGCGGCGCAGTTGCTTGCCGAAGGCGCCGGGGTGCGGGCGGAGGACGTGACCATCACGCTCTCGGAGAACACGCGCGCGGATTGGTCTTTTGGGCGCGGGCGGGCCCAGTATCTGGAATTGCCGAAGGAGGCCTGGCGCTAGGAATTGCGCTTCTGCGCGCTTCTGTGTGCCGCCGCGCAGCTTCGTGCGGCAGCACAGCAATGGCCGCACGCATGGATTCATCTTCGCGGTATGTCTGTACGGCGCAACATATCCCTTGCGAACGACGGTTGAAAGTTGCTATCGTCCGCATGGGGGATCAAGAACAAAAGTCGAATAGACAGACGTTTCATAAAACGAGGAGAAGACATGCCGTTAAACAAACTGGGTCGCCGGTCCCTGGCGCTCATATTTGCACCTGCGCTGGCCGCGGCGCCGCTGGCTGCGCATGCAGCAGGGTTTGCCCTGCTGGAATCGAGTGCCAGCGGGCTGGGAAATTCATACGCCGGCTCCGCCGTGCTGGCTGAAGATGCCTCGACGATTTTTTATAACCCGGCCGGCCTGACGTATTTGCCGGGCACCAATTTCGTCGGCAGTCTGGATCTGATCCAGCCGAGTGCCAGGTTCAACAATTCCGGCTCGGTCGGCACCGGTACACCGGCGGTGGCTGCCAGCCAGCGCCCGCTCGGGGGCAATGGCGGCGACGCCGGCAGCCTCGCGGCGGTGCCCGCGTTGTTCATCTCGCACCAGGTCGCGCCGCGCTGGACCATCGGTCTTGGCATCAATGCGCCCTTCGGCCAGAAAACCGAATATTCGGCTGACTGGATCGGGCGCTTCCAGGCGGTGAAGTCGCAAATCATGACACTCAACGTCAATCCGACCATTGCTTACAAGGTGAACGACGCGGTGTCGCTGGGCTTCGGCGCGGACTATCAGCGCATCGACGCCGACTTCACCCAGGCGGTCAACTATTCAGCCCAGGTGTTTGCCAAAGCAGGTGCGGGTGCGGCGGGCCTGATCACCAATCCGGAGGGCAGCGGCGAAATCAAGGGCAACGATTCGGCCTGGGGCTGGAATGCCGGCGCGCTGATCCAGCTGGCGCCGCAGACCCGCCTGGGGATTGCCTATCGTTCCCAGATCAAATACAAGGTCAACGGCACGGTAACCTTCAGTGGCGCGCCCAATACGGGTGTCGGAGCGATCGACTCGAATTTTGTCAACGGCAACGCCTTCACCAACGTGACATTGCCGGATTCGCTGTCGGTTTCGCTGTCGCATCAGCTCAATAGCCGCTGGACCCTGATGGGCAACGTGATGTGGACCGGCTGGTCGAGGATCAAGGACCTGACCTTTTTCCGCGACAATGGCACGCAGCTAAGCACCACCAACGAGAATTGGCGCGATACCTACCGTGTCGGCCTGGGAGCCAACTACCGGGTGAACGACCAGTGGCTGCTGCGCAGCGGCGTGGCTTATGACCAGACGCCGGTGCCCAGCGACACCATCACGCCGCGCCTGCCCGACCAGAGCCGCACCTGGCTTTCCTTCGGTACCCAGTACCGCATTTCCCCGGCGATGAATTTCGACGTCGGCTATGCGCACCTGTTTGCCAAGGACACCTCGATCAACCAGAACAACGGTTCGACCCTGATCAATGGACTGATCAACGGCACCTACAAGGTGAGCGTGGACATCTTCGGCGCCCAGCTGAGCTATCGTTTCTAGGCGCTGCAGGCCTTAAGCAAAAGCGCGCCTGCGGGCGCGCTTTTTATTCGCCGATGCCGAAGCGGTAGGTGATGCGCCCGCTGAAGCGCTCGCCTGGTCGCAGCACTGTTGCGGGGAACAGCGGCTTGTTGGGCGAGTCGGGGAAATGTTGCGGCTCCAGGCAAAAGCCGGCGCGATGGCCGTAAACCGCGCCGCCCTTGCCGACGTCGCGCGGCGCTTCGCCGGTAAAGCCGTTGCCGCCGAAAAACTGCAAACCGGGCTCGGTGGTGAGCACGTCCATGCGGCGGCCGGAAAGCGGGTCGTAGATGCTGGCGGCCAGGGCGTATTCGCCCGGGGCCTTGTCGAGTACCCAGTTGTGGTCGTAGCCCTTGGTGAGCTCGAACTGCTGCCAGGGCTCGTCGGCGCGTGCGCCGATGGACTGCGGGAGAGTGAAGTCCAGCGGGGTGCCGGCTACCGCGCGGTATTCGCCTGTGGGAATGCTGTTGGCGTCGATCGGGGTGAACTGGCTGGCGTTGATCTTCAGCCGGTGATTGCCTGCGGTTTGCGCATCGGTGCGGCCATGGCCGGCGAGATTGAAATAGCCGTGGGAAGTGAAGTTGAGCACCGTGGGCGCGTCGGTGACGGCTTCGTATTCGATCGATAGTTCGTTGTCTTCGGTGACGCGGTAGATCACGCGCGACGTCAGGTTGCCGGGGAAGTTTTCTTCGCCCGCGCGGTATTGCAATTTGAGCTCGGCACTGGCGTCGTCCAGCTGGCGCACCTCGAAGACGCGCAGGCGCGAGCCGATCTTGCCGCCGTGCAGGCAGTTGGGGCCGCTGTTTTGCGCCAGCTGGTAGGTCTGGCCGTCGAGGCTGAAGCGCGCGCTGCCGATGCGGTTGGCGTAGCGGCCGACGAAGGCGCCCAGGCTGGTCTGGCCGGTGAGCACCTGGGCGATGCTTTGGTAGCCGAGGGCGACGTCGCCCAAGACGCCGTCGCGGTCGGGCACCACGATCTGCTGGATCTTGGCGCCGAAACTGGTGAAGCGCACCGCCATGCCGCGGCGGTTCGCCAGGGTGTAGAGGTCGGTGGGCTTGCCGTCGACGACGCCCTGAAAGTCCTCGCGCCGCAACAGGGGGATGGTGGGGGAGCTTTGCATACTCAACTTACGTGCACGGGCCGCGTTCGGACGCGGCCCGAAGCCAGCCTAGCCGCGCTTTACCAGCAGGCCGCCATCCACCGGCAGCAGCACGCCGGTGATGTAGCGCGACTCGTCCGATGCCAGGAAGACGGCGGCGTTGGCGACGTCCCAGGCCGAGCCCATGTAGCCCAGCGGCACCAGCGCGTCGCGCTCGGCGCGCACCACTTCGCGCTCGACGCCGCGCTCGCGGGCGCGGCGCTCGATGGCCATCGGCGTGTCGATCAGCCCGGGCAAAATCGCGTTGGCGCGGATGCCGAATTTGGCGTTTTCCATCGCCAGGTGCTGGGTGAAGGCGTTGACCGCGCCCTTGCTGGTCTTGTAGGTGACGGTGGGGCGGGCGGCCAGCGAGGAGGTGGAGGAGATGTTGATGATGCAGCCGGACTGCTGCGCCACCATCACCGGCAGGGCGTGCTTGCAGGTCATGAACATGCCCTTGAGGTTCATCGCCATGATCTCGTCCCACATCGACGCGTCCATCTCGCTGGTCTTGCGGTCGCCGCCGGAGCGGCCGACGTTGTTGTGCAGGATGTCGATGCGGCCGTAGCGTTCCATCGCCGTGCGGGTGATGGCCTGGCAATCTTCCTCGCGGGTGATGTCGGCCACCAGCACCGAGGCGGGCGCGCCGATGGCCGCCAGCGTGTCTTCGGCCCATTCGCGGTTGATGTCCACCAGAAGGAGGGTGGCGCCTTCCTCGGCGTAACGCTCGGCGACGGCGCGGCCGTTGCCAGGGGTGCCGCCGGGCTGCTGCCCGGCGCCGACGACTACTGCAATCTTGTTTTCAAGTCTTCCCGCCACGCTTTGTTTTCCTTATGTACTGTTCGTCGCGAGGGTGCGACGGCGCGGGCGCAATGTTAGCAGCGACTGCGCCGGCTTGCAGTACGTTCAGGCGAGTGGCTCAGTCGACGTGAATGTCGTACTTGTGGATCACCTCGGCCCAGCGCCCGTATTCCTTCTTGATGAACTCGGCGCATTGCGCGGGCGGGCCGGAGATGATTTCGGCGCCTTGCTGGAACAGGCTTTCCTTGACCGCGGGCGCGGCCAGCGAGGCATTCAGGTTTTCGTTGAGCGTGCGCAGCACGGCGGGCGGGGTGGCGGCCGGCGCCACCAGGGCTTGCCAGGTGGAGGAGTCGAAACCCTTCATCACGGTTTCATTCAGCGAGGGCACCTCGGGCAGTACGCCGGCACGTTTTTTCGAGGTGATGGCCAGGGCCTTGACGCGGCCGTCCTTGATGAAGGGCAGTGCGGAGTTGAACGCACCGGCGAACATGAAGGTGATGTTGCCGGCCAGCAGGTCGGTGAAGGCCGGGCCGTTGCCCTTGTACGGGACATGGGTAAATTTCAGCCCGAGTTCGTGCAGAAAAATCTGCCCGACCAGGTGGTCGATCTGGCCGCTGCCCGAAGAGCCCTGGAAGTATTTGTCGGGATTGGCCTTGATCAGGCTCACCAGTTCGGCGGCGGTGTTGACCGGCTGATCTTTGCGCACCAGCAGCAGTTGCGGCACCGAGACCGAGCAGCCGACGGGGGCCAGCACCTTGGTCGGGTCGAGGTCGGTGCGCTTGTACAGGGTGGGCGAGAGCGCGATCGAGGAGGAGGCGTAGAGCAGGGTGTAGCCGTCGGCCGGCGCGGCGATCAGCGCGTCGGTGGCGATGTTGCCGCCGGCGCCGGGGCGGTTTTCGATCACCATCGACTGGCCGATGCGCTTGCTCATTTCCTGGAATACGACGCGGCCGATGGCGTCGCTGGGGCCGCCGGGCGGAAAGGCGATGATCACCCGGATCGGCTTGGCAGCCGGGTAGGTCTGCGCCAGTGCGGATGTGCAAGCAAGCACCCCGATCAGGCCGGCCAGTGCCAGGGTTCGGGCTGTGTGCCTGAGTGTCTGTTTGAGCATCGTGGTCTCCTCGTTTTTATTTGTGCTGCGTTGTGGCAAGGCGATTATCGCAGCCATTCGGCGCGGCAGGCGCCCAGGGGCGAGGGCGGCAATTCCCAGCGTGCGGCGGTGCAGGAAAATTGCGCCACCGGCGGCAACTGTTCGAGCTTGCCGTAGGGCGAGTCGCGGGTTTCCAGTTCCGGGTTCAGCGTGGCCGGCGCGACGGCGTTTGCCGGGGCGGGGCGCTTGCGCATTCCCAGGCTCTGGGTCCACATCGAGGTGCGGGTGAGCGCGACCTTGACGTGGTAGCTGCCGCCTTCTTTCGCGCGGCGCAGCAGGGCGGCGTAGACGCCGGTGGCGCCGAGGTAGGCAGTGACGTAGTCGTTGAGCAAATAGGTGGGGACGACACGCGGGCGGCCGTCGCGCCCTTCGTCGTGGGCCAGGCCACAGACGATCTGCCCGAGTTGCTCGAAGCCGCCGCGCTCGGCCCACGGTCCTTCCTGGCCATAGCAGCTGACCGAGACGTAGATGATGCCGGGGCGGATGTGCGCCACATCCTCAGGGCCGAATCCCAGGCGTTCCATCGCGCCGGGGCGCCAGGACTGCACGAACACGTCGGCCTCACGGCACAGTTCGCGCAGGCGGGCGGCGTCGCCGCCGTCCTTCAGTTCGAGGTAGGCGCAGCGTTTGCCGATGCCGGTGTCGATGGTCTGCGGCATCGGGTCGGGTTGCATTGGCGAAGAGACGCGCAGCACATCCGCGCCTTGTTCGGCGAGGGTGCGCGCCACCACCGGACCGGCGATGACATGGGCGGCGTCCAGCACGCGCAGATGCTCCAGGGGACGGCGGCCGGGCTTGTGCAGTTCGGGGGCGCTGTCGCCGATTTTTTCGATGCGGATGGTCGGGGAATTCGCCAGGATCTGGCCTTGCGGATGGTCGAGCCATTCCTCGCGGGTGCGCGCCAATACACCGGGCAGTTTGCGTTTGGCGAATTCTTCTTCCAGTTCAAAACCGCGCCACTTGCCGATGGCCGCGGCCAGCGCGGTCTCGTTGTTCGGGCAGTTCAGCGCGTCGAGCACGCCGTTGCGCAGGTGCGGGTAGGAGCCGATGGGAAAGAACCAGCGGTTGTCGGCAGTCTTGTAGAAGTCGGCCTTGAGCTCGCGCGCCAGCGAGAGGGCGGGAATCGGGTAGCCGCTCTGGCGCTGGTACTGCGCCGGGTGCAGGGCGGCAGCGGCCTGAGTCAGGTTGATTTCGATGTTCTGCTCGTGGCCGCCGTTGGCGCGCCACAGCGCCGCGGCGCCGGTGGCCTGGGCGCCGATGGCGGCAGCCGAGGCCATGACGATGTGGTGGGGGGTGTCGAAGTCCGGGTCCTTGCCGGTGAAGCGCAGGGCGCCGCCGGCCTGCGCGGCGCGATCGATGCCGACTTCGGCCAGCAGGCCGTCCACTGCTTGCAATGCCTGGGTCGCGTAGTCGCTTTCGTTTCGCATTTTTGTCTCGCTTATATATAGGGAACGCCGGCGGCGAGTTTCGGCCGAATCCATTAAGATGTCTAATATTAGTTATATGCTTAATTAAGACATTCAGTATCTTAATGCCGACTTAAATGCTTTCTAGCCGCCTGTTGCGCCAATTCGTTGCCGTCGCCGAGGAACTCAACTATGGCCGCGCCGCCACGCGCCTGCACATGGCGCAATCGCCCTTGAGCCAGGCGATCCGCAATCTGGAGGAGATGGTCGGGGTTCCCTTGCTGTTGCGTACCAAGCGTTCGGTGCGTTTGACCGCAGCCGGTTCGGTGTTTTTGCACGAGGCGCGGCTGTCGCTGAAGCAGGAGGAGCAGGCGGTGGAGGCGGCGCGGCGTGCGCATGCGGGCAGCCTGGGGCGGCTCGGCCTGGGTTTCGTCGGCTCGGTGGGCTTCGACATCCTGCCGCGGGTGGTGCGTAATTTCCAGGAGCGCTTTCCCGCTGTGCGCCTGGACGTGCTGGAAATGCGCACCGGCGACCAGGTGGGCAAGCTGCTGAGTCACCAGTTGGATATCGGTATCGTGCGCCTGCCGCTGCCGGCCGGCACCGGGCTGGAAACGCGCCTGATCGAGCGCGATTATTTTGTCGCCGCGCTGCCGGCGACGCATCCGCTGGCGCGGCGCAAGATCATCGACCTGGCGGAGTTGCGGGGCGAGAATTTCGTGGTGTTTTCGCGCGAGCTGATTCCATCGATGCACACCAAGGTGCTGTCGGCCTGCCTGGAGGCGGGGTTTTATCCGTCGATCGCTTATGAGGTGCTGCAGGTGGTGAGTGCCATCGGCATCGTCGCCGCCGGCGCGGCGGTGGCGCTGCTGCCGTCGAACCTGATGGCGGTGAAACCGGAGGGCATGGTGTACCGGCCGCTGAAGGGGGCGGCGGCGCAGATTCCGATCGACGCGGCGGTGGCCTGGCGCGGCTGGGATGAGAATCCGGCGCTGCATTCCTTCCTGAGCATCCTGCCGGCGCAAGGCAGTGTCTAGCGGCGAACCCGGGCTTCACGCATTTTTGGCATGATTCGCCTTTGCCCGTGTTCGCGGGCCGGCAGCGTGCCCTGAAAGAGAAGTTTCTTGAACAACAAGAGCAAGGACCCCCCGGCGATCAAGACGGGGTATGAAAACCATACCCCGATGATGCAGCAGTACCTGCGCATCAAGGAGGAGCATCCGCACTCCCTCGTGTTCTATCGCATGGGGGATTTCTACGAGGTGTTCTACGAGGACGCCGAAAAGGCTTCGCGCCTGCTCGGCATCACGCTGACCACGCGCGGGCAATCGGCGGGCGTGCCGGTGCGCATGGCCGGCGTGCCCGTGCATTCGCTGGAACAATATCTCGCCAAGCTGGTGAAGCTGGGCGAGCCGGTGGCGATTTGCGAGCAGATCGGCGACCCGGCGACTTCCAAGGGGCCAGTGGAGCGCAAGGTGGTGCGGGTGGTGACGGCCGGCACCATCACCGACCAGGGGTTGCTGCCTGAAAAATCCGATGCGCTGCTGATGGCGATACTGCCCGAGAAGCGGGGCAAGGACGGTGGCGTCCGCGCTTACGGCCTGGCCTGGCTGAACATCGCCGGCGGCGAGTTGCTGCTGGCGGAAATCGCGCCCGCGCGCCTGCCGCACGAACTGGAACGCCTACGCCCGGCCGAAGTGCTGATGCCCGACGGCAATCTGGTGCTGTTGCCGGAAGGCGTGGCCCGCAGCGTGCAGAACGAGTGGAACTTCGATGTGCGCGCCGGTGAACGCGTGCTGCTGGAGCATTTGAATATCGCCACGCTGGACGGCTACGGCTGCGCTGGCCTGACGCTGGCGCTGGGCGCGGCGGGTGCGCTGATGCGCTACGCCCAATCGACCCAGGGGCGGGCGCTGACCCACGTGCAATCGCTGGCGGTGGAATCCGGCGATGAATATCTGGTGCTCGATGCGGTGACCCGGCGCAATCTCGAAATCACCGAGACCTTGCGCGGCGCGCCGGCGCCCACCTTGTTCGCCGCTGTCGATGTCTGCGTCACCTCGATGGGCAGCCGCACGCTCGCGCGCTGGCTGCATCATCCGCGCCGTGACCGCGCGATTGCCCAGGCGCGACAGGCGGCCATCGGTGCCTTGCTGGCGCAAGGGCGCGGCTATGATGAGCCGCGGCGCGCACTGAAAAATATTGCCGATGTCGAGCGGATTGCCGCGCGGGTCGCGCTCGGTTCGGCGCGGCCGCGCGAACTGGCGGGCCTGCGTGAGAGCCTGGTGGCCCTGCCGGCGCTGGCCGAAGGTCTGCCGGCGAACGATCCCTTGCTGGTGCATTGCGCGGATTTTTTTACCAAGCCCTGCATTGCACTGGAGCCGCTGCAGCGCATGCTGCACGCCGAACCCGCTGCGCGCGTGCAGGACGGCGGTGTGATCGCGCCGGGCTGCGACGCGGAACTCGATGAACTGCGCGGTCTCACCACCAATGCCGGCGACTACCTGGTGGCCCTCGAAATACGCGAGCGCGAGCGCACCGGCATTCCCAACCTGCGGGTGGAATACAACCGCGTGCATGGCTATTACATCGAGGTGACCAACAGCCACACGCAAAAAATTCCCGACGACTACCGGCGCCGCCAGACCCTGAAAAACGCCGAGCGCTACATCACGCCCGAACTCAAGGCTTTCGAGGACAAGGCGCTTTCCGCCGAGGCGAAAGCGCTGGCGCGCGAGAAAATGTTGTTCGACCAATTGCTCGCTGCCTTGCAGCCGGCGGTGCTCGAGTTGCAGAACATCGCGCGCGCGGTGGCGCAGGTCGACGCGCTGGCGGCGCTGGCCGAGCGCGCCTATGTGCTGGACTGGCGCGCGCCGGAACTGAGCGACGAGCCGGGTATCGAAATCCGCGGCGGCAAGCACCCGGTGGTGGCGCAGCAGGTGAGCGACTTTGTTGCCAACGACTGCCTGCTCGGCCCGTCGCGCTGCCTGCTCTTGATCACCGGTCCGAACATGGGCGGCAAGTCGACCTTCATGCGCCAGACGGCGCTATTGACCCTGCTCGCCTATGCCGGCAGCTATGTGCCGGCGCAATCGGCGCGCTTCGGCCCGGTGGACCGCATCTTCACGCGCATCGGCGCGGCCGACGACCTGGCGCAGGGCCGCTCCACTTTCATGGTGGAGATGACCGAGTCCGCCGCCATCCTCAATGGCGCCACCGCGCAAAGCCTGGTGCTGATGGACGAAGTGGGGCGCGGCACCTCCACCTTCGACGGCCTGGCCCTGGCCTGGGCGATCGCGCGGCGCCTGATCGAAGGCAACCGCAGCTACACCCTGTTCGCCACCCACTACTTCGAACTGACGCAACTGGCGCAGGAATATACCGAGGCGGTGAACGTACACCTGGCCGCCGCCGAGCACGCCGGCGGCGTCGTGTTCCTGCACGAAGTACGCGAAGGTCCCGCCAGCCAGAGCTACGGCCTGCAGGTCGCGCAACTGGCCGGCGTGCCGCCCGCCGTGATCCGCGCCGCGCGCAAGCACCTCACCGACCTCGAAGACCAGGCCGCAAGACTGACGCGCCCGCAACTCGATTTGTTCGCCAGCAACGATGCCGTCATCAAGGCCGCCGATGAACCAGCCGCTGCCGCGCCCGACCACCCCATGCTCGAACGCCTGCGCGCCATCAAGCCCGACGAGCTGACCCCGCGCGCCGCCCTCGACCTGCTCTACGAACTGCACCAGGAAATCGACAAGACGTAAGAGTCGACGATCGCCGCGCGCTTTGCGCGCAGGCCGCGGGCTACAGCCGGCAGCTAAAAAAGAAAAAGGCCCCGCGTAGAGGCCTTTGACCTTTGGTAGCTTTCAGTCAGAAAAATCGTCTGCTCATTTACGTAAATAAGGCCAGCGATTTCTTCTGCAAGCTAGACCCACTCAAAAGTAGGTTTTTACTTTTGAGTGCTCAATGCGCATGCCCCTCGGGCCCATGCACATGCCCATGCTCGACTTCTTCCTCGCTGGCAGCGCGCACTTCGAGCACCTGGCATTCGAACACCAGGGAAAGTCCGGCCAGGGGATGGTTGGCGTCGAGCACCACCTTGTCGTCGGCGATGTCGGTGACGGTGAAGATTTCGGCATCATCGTCCGCCTCGTCGCCGGGGATGCCCTCGAACTGCATGCCCACTTCCAGGGTTTCTGGAAACTGCGCGCGCGGCTCGACGCGCAGCAGTTCTTCGTCGTAATCGCCGAAGGCGTCGGCGGGCTCGAGCTTGACGGTGACGCTGTCGCCGTCGGTCTTGCCCTGCAGGGCCTGTTCGACCAGCGGGAAAATATTGTCGTAGCCGCCGTGCAGGTAGGTGACCGGCGCGGGGCTTTTTTCGATCAGCTCACCCTGGGCATCGAACAGGGAATAGGAAATGGTGACCACGGAGTTATGGGCGATTGGCATAAGGGGATTCCAGAGGAAAAGGGCGGCGCCCGAGGGCGTGGCAGCGGAGGCGCAAGTAAGCGCGGCGGCGAGAGGAATAGGCGTAATTGTAACGGATGCGCGCGTGCCCTGCGTGCGCCTGCTCAGTGCGCCAGGGTCTTCACCAGGTTCAGCACCTCGGCGGCATGGCCCTTCGGGCTGACACCGTAAAGCGCATGGCGCACCTTGCCGGAACGGTCGATGACGAAGGTGGAGCGCAGCACGTGCGGCCGGCCGTTGGGGGTGTTGCCGTTGGCCTTCACCACATCGTAGCTGCGGCAGACCTCGCACTCAGGGTCGGACAAGAGGCGAATCGACAGGCCGTGGCGGTCGCGGAATTCGGCGTGGCTCATCCAGTCGTCGGGGGAGACGCCCAGCACCACGCAATTGAAGCGCTGGAAATCTTCCTCCAGGTCGGAGAATTCGATCGCCTCCATGGTGCTGCCGGGAAGATTGTCCTTGTCATAAAAATACAGGACGACGATGCGCTTGCCGCGATACTCGGAAGAGTTGACCAGCGCCATGTCGGCGTCCGCCAGGCGGAATTCCGGGGCGGATACTCCGGGGGAGAGCATATTTCTACCTCCTGAGCCTTCGGTACTGCGGAAATCCCTAGCGTTTTCGCGAAGTTACTTTAAGTGTGATCCTGTATTTGCCGTGCAGCGCATGCCGATGCGACGCTCACTGTATACCTATAATAGACTGATGAAAATAAATTTGCCAAGTGATTTGCATCAGCTGTTGGGGGGGCTGTCCCCGGAAACATTCCTGAAAAAATATTGGCAGAAAAAACCGCTGCTGATCCGCCGCGCGATACCCGGCGTGGTGCCACCGGTGACCCGTGCCGAGCTGTTCGAACTGGCGGGGCGCGAGGAGGCCGAAAGCCGCGTGGTGGCGCACCAGGGGCGGCAGTGGAGCATGGAGCGTGGCCCGTTCACGCGCAAGTCGTTGCCGGCGACGCGCCGGCCCGGCTGGACCCTGCTGGTGCAGGGCGCCAACCTGCATTCGGTGGAGGCGGACGTGCTGATGCGCCGCTTCAGTTTTATTCCGCAGGCGCGCCTGGACGACCTGATGATCTCTTGGGCCAGCGACGGCGGCGGCGTCGGTCCGCACTTCGATTCCTACGATGTGTTCCTGCTGCAGGTGGCAGGCCAGCGGCGCTGGCGCATTTCGGCGCAGCGCGACCTGGCGCTCAAACCCGGGCTGCCGCTGAAAATCCTGAGGAACTTCCATGCGCAGGAAGAGTATGTGCTGGAGCCCGGCGACATGCTGTACCTGCCGCCCTCTGTGGCGCACGAGGGTGTTGCGCTCGGTGAATGCATGACCTGCTCGATCGGTTTTCGCGCGCCTTCGGCGGCGGAATTGACGCGCGGCTTTCTGGAGTATCAGGCTGAACAGGTTCAGCGTCCGGGTCTATATGCCGACCCCGGGCTTAAGCCGGCGCGTGCGGGCGCCTTGCTGGATGACGCCTTCGTGCGGCATGCGCGGCGCCTGGCGCTTCCACCCAGACAGGGGAGCGGTGCTTTCGAGGAGTTCCTCGGCCTTTACCTGACGGAGCCGAACGCCAGCGTGTTTTTTGATGCGCCGGCCGCCATGCCGGCGCCCGCCGCGTTCGCGCGGGCCGCGGTACGCCGCGGTTTGCGCCTGGATTTGCAGACCCGCATGCTGTATCGCGGCAAGCGCATCTACGTCAATGGCGAAGGCCATGACCTGCCCGCCGTCGGCGGCGCACCCTTGCGCGCGCTGGCCGATGCGCGGACCCTGGCGCCGGGAAAATTGCCCGCAGGGGCTGCGAAAAACCTGCGCGCATGGTATGAATACGGCTGGCTTCATTTAGGAGGAGAGCCATGAGCGACGCGGACAATGACAACTCCGTTGAATATGAAAAATTACCGGTGACCGGCCGGCCGGTGCCGGACCCGCCCGCCGCGGTGCCGGGCGCGCCTGACGCATCGGCCACCGGTACACGGCGCCTCTTGGCCAGCCGCGCGGACTTTCGCGCCGGCTTCGAAGAGGTGCTCAAGCAGGTGAAACATGAGTTGCGGATTTTCGATCCCGACCTCGCCGAGTACGGATTCAATACGCCGGCCACCGAGGAGCTGTTGCGCAACTTCCTGCTGGGCTTGCGCACCAACCGCCTGCGCATCGTGGTGCACGACACCGGCTACATCACCCAATCGTGCCCGCGCCTGCTGCGCCTGCTGCAGGACTTCAGCCACGCGATCCTGATCCACCGCACCGACGAGGCGATCCGCAATCTGGACGACGTGCTGGTGGTGGCCGACGACGAGCACTATTTGCGCCGGCCACGCAACGACCAGCCCAAGGGCGTGCTGATGCTGGGCGACGCCGCCGAAACACGCGGCTGGCTTAATCGCTTCGAGGAAGTCTGGGCGCGTTCGGCGCAGGCCGTGAGCGCCACCACGGTAGGGCTCTAGCGCCGAAGGCGCCGCGCAGGCGCGGCAGGGCCTATTTGTCGTCCGGCTTTTTGCCGTCGGGCTTGGGCGGTTCCGCCGCGGTGCCGCCGGCAATGTCGATGCCGGTCACCGGCCCGCCGCTAGGCGGCGCGGAGAGGCCGCCATCGATATTGTTGAGAACGCGCAGGCGCTGGGTGGAACCGCTGTTCGGGCCGTCCTCGGTGTTCAGGCCGAGGGCGGTCATGCGCTGGCTCAGGGTCATGGTCTGCATGCGCTGGGTCATCGACAGGGCGCGGTCGGGCAGGGCGTAGCCCGGCGCGTTGGCGATTGAATCAGGCGGGGTCGAGCGCAGGTCCGCCTCCAGCACCCAGATGGTCTGGCCCATGCCCTGCAATTCGTAACGGTGCTGGTTGGCGCCGATTGCGCGCGCGGCAATCACCTTGAAGCGGGTGCCGTCCGGGAAGCCGGGCATCGCGCTGTTCAAATAGACAAACTCACCCGGAGCAAATGAAGGTTGCAAGCCGGTCAGGGTCTGCATGCGCTGGGTGCTGGACTTGTTGTCGTTTTGATCGGACGTGCTCATGGTTGTTGTCGGCCTTGCTTATGACATATAGATTAACCCATAATCGGCGCATCGTGGCAACCTGCCTTCGCGTTCGGGCAGCCCGGCGAATCTGTTTCTGCCTGCTGGGGATGTGCGCGCTCGTCATGGGCCAGCCTCTGCTGGCCCAATCGCCGGCCAATAGCGCCGGCCTGGGCGCTGCCATCCTGATTGCCGCGCCCGAGGTGCAGGATTCCAATTTCAAACATAGCGTGGTGCTGGTGACCAACACCCCGGTGGGCGAGGTGATCGGCCTGGTGCTCAATCGGCCGACTGACCAGCCCTGGCCGCACGGGCTGCGCCCGCCGGAGAAATCCGCCGGGCAACATATGCACTTTGGCGGCCCGCTGATTCCGCAGGCGACTTTGGCGGTCGGTGCCGCCGATATGGCTGTGGCCGAGACCCTGGATCTGGGTGCGGGGCTGCGCCTGGCCATCGGCCTCAAAAATACCCTCGCGCTGGCCAATGCCGGTGGGCCGGACGGCGTGCTCAAGTTGTTCAACGGCTATGCCGGCTGGGGGCCCGGGCAACTGGAGGCGGAAGTCGCCGCCGGGGTCTGGCAGGTGCGGCCGGTGTCGGCGGAACTGGTGTTCGACCCGGCGCCGGCGACCCAGTGGGAGCGGCTCACCGCAATGGCGCGGGCGGTGCGCGCCGCGCCCACGGGTCAGGCCAGGAAACTCTTCAATGCATCGAGTACCGCGTCCGGCTGCTCGGCCATCAGGGCGTGGCCGCTGGATTTCACCAGTACCGTGCGCTGCCCGGGGATGCCGGCCTGCAGCCCGCGCGCGCTTTTCGGGTGGGCCATCATGTCGTTGTCGCCCAGCACCAGCAGGGCGGGACATTTCACCTGCGCGGCGCGCGCCTCGCCGCCCGCGTAGGCATTGCAGGCAGTGAAGTCGGTGTGCATCACGCCCGGCTTGATGCGCTGCATCAGGCGCAGGTTGCCGCCGAAGGTGGAAAAGCCCGGGCCGGGATTGGAGGGCTTGGCGGAATAGGTCGAGTGCGACCAGATGTTGACCATCTGCTGCGCCAGGGTCTCGTCGTCGCGGGTGGCGTTGAGCAACTCGTCGGAGACGCGCATCGGGTTGGCGGCGCCGATCAGGGCGAGCTTGGCTACCCGCTGCGGCTGGGCGCCCGCGCATTCGAGCGCGATCAGGGAACCCATGCTGTGGCCTATCAGCGTCGCGTGGGCAACACCGGCAGCGTCGAGCACGGCCATCACCCAGGCGGCGATGGCTTCGACGCTGGCCAGCGCCGCGCCGCCGCTTTTGCCGTGCCCCGGCAGGTCCAGCGCCAGCACGCCGTAACCGTGGTGGGCGAGATAGCGCGACTGCAGGATCCACACGCTGTGGTCGTGCTGCGCGCCGTGAATGAACACTACCGTCGGCAATTCCCTGTTGAAGGCTTTGCCGCCGGTGTAGGCGTAGACCTCGTGGCCGTTGACGGAAAGGCGCATGCTCATGCCCCCTTTTGCGCGGCCTTCAGGCCGCGGGCCAGGTCTTCGATCAGGTCGTCCGGGTCTTCCAGACCGACCGAGAGGCGCATGGTGCCTTCGCGAATGCCGGAGGCCTCAAGCATTTCGGTGGCGACGCGAAAGTGGGTGGTCGAAGCCGGGTGGATGACCAGGGAGCGCGCGTCGCCGACATTGGCCAGGTGGGAAAAGATTTTCAGGGCTTCCACGAAGCGCCGGCCGGCGGCGCGGTCGCCCTTGATGTTGA
>DATAZV010000306.1:0-4437 GCA_036271855.1 Burkholderiales bacterium | reverse complement strand
TCACGGACCACGTGCCGTCGAGCGGACTGGCTTGGGCCGTGTTGCAACACAGTGCAGCCAAAACGGCCGCCGCTATCGCGTAGCCGCGAGGCTTCATTGCTACTCCGGCTCCCCCTTGTAAATCACCGTCCCCAGCACCTTGAACTTCTCGAAGATCGGCGGGAACTGCTGATTGAGAGGTTTTAAAAACACCCGTCCCGCGTCCTCCGTATAAACCTTGAAGGTCACCTCGTCGTTGCCGTCGATCTTGGCGATGATGCGCTCGCCGTTGTGCGGGCTGCGGCGGTTCGGGTCGATGAAGATGATGCAGCCGTCGGGGTAGCTCTTCGGGCCGGAGGGGTTATACATCGAGTCGCCGCGCACGCGCAGGGCGTAGATGTCGCGGCTGGCGCGCACCGGGGAGTCGAGCCATTCGCCGGCGTCGCCGGGGGAGTAGGGGTCGGCGGCGGGGGTCCAGTCGCCGGCGCGCACCCAGCTGATCAGCGGCACGCGGCCCTCCTGCACGGCGGGGCCGGCTTCGACGTTGGCGTCCACGCCCTTGGGGCCGCGGCCCTTTTCCAGCCAGTTGCGGTTCACCTGCAGCGCCACGGCCAGCTCGGCGGAGAAGCGGCTGCTGGCGCTGTCGCGGCTTTCCAGGTTGGAAATGCCGACCTGGCTGATGCCGTGTTTGAGCAATGCCGAAAGCTCCGCCTGTGAAAGACCGAGTTCCGTGCGCCGTTGTTTGACCCGCGAGCCGAGTGCCATAACACAAATGTATTAGAAATATCCAAAACATGGGTGTTGACATGATGTATAACAAATGTTTTAATATGTACCACACGCTGCACAAGCCGCCCTGATTGCAGAGCGGGCAGCGGCAAACCGGCGCCGCCCAGGCCGCCTGCCACGGCGGCGGCGGTGCCTAAAACAACCCGGCAACCATCCAAAACATGTTTTGGACGGCAGGGCCCCGCTTTGTCCGCCGTCCGCACCCTTGAAGGAGCATCGATGCTGTTCTACCCCCGCCGCCGCACCACCTGGCCAAAGAAAGACGCGGTGCCGCCCGGCGCCTCGCTGGCCTACAACCTGCCAAGCGCGCACGCGCCGGCCGCCGCCTGGCCGCACGCGGCCATCGTGCCGCCTACGCAAGCGGCTGCTGCGCCGCCTGTGCACGCGGCCAGCGCGCCGCACGTGGACCAGGCCAGCGCGTCGCGCGTGTTCGCGCCTGTCCCGCCGCACATGGATACGGCCATCGCATCGCATGTAGCCCCGGCCGCGCAAATGATCACGCCCGTGGCCGTACCGCCCACCCCCGCCGAGGCGCCGTGGGACCACGCCGGCCCCGCAGGCAGTGACAACGCCGCCGACGTCATCACGCTCGCATCAGCCGCCAGCGGCCCCGCCGCCCTGCGCCGCGCCATCCTGATTTGCGGCGGCCAGTCCGCGCTGGCCTCGGCCATCGGCCTGACGCAGTCGCATGTATGGAACTGGCTCAGCCGCGCCAGCATTCCCGCCGAGCACTGCCCGGCGATCGAGCGCGCCACGCAGCGCGCGGTGCGCTGCGAACAGTTGCGCCCGGATGTCGACTGGGCCTACCTGCGCGCGGTGTGCGAAGAGCTGGCCGAAGCAGGCGGGCAAGGAGCCGCCTGAGTTTCCACCGGCGCCGCGCGGTTTGCGCAGCGCCGTTCTTCTCCCCTTCAAGCATGGAGACCGTCTTGCATTATTTTCATTTCAACATCGGTGATTACGCCGGCAGCACCGTGCAACTCAACTGGCTGGAGAGCGAGGCCTACCACCGCCTGCTCAAACAGTATTACCTGCGCGAAGGGCCGCTGCCGGCGGACCTCGCCGCCACCTGCCGCCTGCTGGGCGCGCGCACCAAAGCCCAGAAGGACGCGGTGCATCGCGTGCTCGAAGAGTATTTCACTCCCACCGATGCCGGCTGGTGGCAAAGGCGTTGCGAAGATGAAATCGCCCAGGCCGATGTACGCAGCAGGCGCGCCGCGGCCGGTGGGCGTGGCCGCGCTTCGACGCGCAAGGACCCGCGGCCTGTGCCCGGGTCGCAACCCGGTGCAGGCGAGGATGACGCTTGCGCTGTGGCGCTGGCATCGGTCGGCGCGGCCAGCAGTGCTCGCGCTATGGCACAGGCAGATCCGCAGCTGGTGCCGGGCACGGTTCAAGCACGCGTCAAGCACGAAGCGAGCAATGCACCTAGCCCCAATCCCAGCCCCAATCCCAATCCCAATCCTAGCCCCAATCTCAATCCCAACCCGCCGCGCGCGCATGCCGCGTACGCGCCTGGGGTGGCGCCGCCCGATCCACCCATTGCCGTCGGCGACTGGTGCAACTTCTTTGCGCGCGAAGGCTATGACGCCGGGGTGATGATGCGCAACGCCACGCTGCGCGCGGCGATGGGGGAGTGGGTGGCGCGTGGTGTGGACCAGGGCCTGATGCGTGAAGCGATGGCGCTGGCGCGCGCACGCCTGGGCGAAGCGCCGAAGTCGCCGAACTACCTGGCCCACCTGATCGACGAATTGCGCCCCCGGCGCGCCGCGCCCGCCGCTGCGGCCAAGCCGCGTCCGCCGGTGGAAAAGATCTGATGCAGGCCGCGCCCGGTTCCCTGCCGCAGGCCGCAGCCACGTCCGGTGGGAGCACCGCGCCCGCCTCCGGCGCAAGCGCCGCGCCTGTACCCGGCGCAGCCACCGTGGCCGAAACCCTTGTCGCGATCGACACGTTCGCCGCCCGCCTGGCCGCGCACCGTGAGGCCGCGACCACGCGCCGTGACTCGATGCTGCCGTGCCCGCTCACCGGCCATGCCGCGCAGGCCGCCGACACCGGCTCGCCCTTCGTGCCGGAACAAAAGCAGTGCGAAACCCACGGCCCTTACCCGCTGAACGCGCGCGACGCCGACGGTACCTTGCGCTGGCACCCGCCCGGCTGCCCGGCGTGCGGGCGGGCGCAGGCGGCGCGCTCGCTGATGCAGCGCGCGGCCATCGCGCCGCGCTTCGCCGATTGCCGCTTCGACAATTTTCAAGCGGCCACCGAAGCGCAGCGCGCGGTGCTGGCGCAATGCGCGCGTTACGCGCGCGAGTTCGGCGCCATGCGCGAGCGCGGCATCTGCCTGATCCTGCGCGGGCGTCCCGGCACCGGCAAGAACCATCTGGCCACGGCGATCGCGCGCAGCCTGCTGGCGCGCGGGCACACCGTGCTCAACGCCACCGCGCACGAGATCGTGCGGCGGGTGCGCGACAGTTGGCGCCGTCACGAAAACCCGCACGAAAACCCGCATGCGCACGCGGCGGGCGCGATGAGCGAGGCGCAGGTGATCCGCGAATTCGCGGCGCTCGACCTGCTGATCATCGACGAGGTCGGGCGCACCTATCGCAGCCGCGACGGCGCCGAGCCGGTCGAACTGTTCAACGTCATCGACGCGCGCTACCGGCTGCGCGCGCCGACCCTGGTCATCAGCAACCTAGACGGCGCCGGCATCGAGCAGGCGCTCGGCGCCGCCGCCTACGACCGCCTGCGCGAAGGCGGCGGCGAGCTGGTCAATTTCGACTGGGATTCCCATCGCCGCATTGCCACGGAGGACTAAAACCATGCGTACTGCCTTCACCCTGCCCAACCTGCGCATCAAGCGCCCCGAAGAGCCGGCCCCGGTGCTGGTGGGGGCGGGGCCGGCCCTGGTCGGGCGCCACCGGCGCGACTGGTTCCGCATCCTCGCCGAGCTGCAGGGCGCGGGTTTTTCCAACGCCGAAGTGGCGCGCGCGCTGCACCTCTCCGACACCACCGTGCGCAACTGGAAATACGGCATCGAGCCGCTGCACTCCAAGGGCGAGGCGCTGCTCGACCTGCACGCCAAGCACGTCAAGCGCCGGCGCCGGCGCATGCGCTGGTGAGTTGCGGGTGAGCCGCAGGTGAGTTGCGGGTGAGCTGCGGGTGAGTTGCGGGTGAGCTGCGGGTGCCGCGCTGCCGCCGGGCGGCGACACGTGGCGCATGGTGTTTTGCGCCGGCACCCGGCTTGGGACAGCGCGCGCGGCAATTGCGGTTTGTCCCGCCGGTATTCACCAAACGCGGGCACCTGATTTGCTTGCCCGCGCCCGCGCGTGCCCGCTTGCGCATTTGCGCCTCTGCGAGGGTTTGCCTGGAGGCCGGGGGCGGCCGTTTCGCGCCCGTGCCCCGGGCCTTCCTACAGTTGAATCAGAGCCTGTCCTACAGAGCGGAAAGCGGGGCCTATTTATGCTGAAGATGTAGCGCAATGCCTGATCACTACCGTTCTACTGCTACACCCTCCCCTTACTGGAAAGGATACATCATGAAATACACCACCCTGCTGGTTCCGGTGTTTGCGGCGATGGCGCTCACCGCCTGCCACAAGGCCGACAGCACCGACCCTTCCACCGCCAGCAACTCCAGCGCGATGAGCAGCCCCTCGGGCACCTCGACTTCGCCGTCGCC
>DATAZV010000305.1:0-7981 GCA_036271855.1 Burkholderiales bacterium | reverse complement strand
GTCTTCCTTATTCTCAATCTCGACTGAAATCATCATGGAACTTCATCTCAAAGGAAAAACGGCGCTGGTCACCGGCGGCTCGCGCGGCATTGGCCTGGGCATCGCCCGCATGCTGGCCGAGGAAGGCTGCCACCTGGAACTGGCCTCGCGCAGCGAGGCCAACCTAGGCGCGGCGCGCGACATGATCGCCGCCCTGGCGCCGCACTCGCGCATCGGTCTGCATGCGCTGGACCTGGGCCTGGCCGAAAACTGCGTCGCCTTGTCCAAAGCCTGCCCGCAGGTCGACATCCTGATCAACAACGCCGGCGCGATTCCGCAAGCAAGTCTCGGCGCGATGGACGAAGCCGCCTGGCGCGCCGCCTGGGAACTGAAGATGTACGGCTTCATCAACCTGACGCGCGAGGTGTTTCGCGGCATGTGCGAGCGCAAGCGCGGGGTGATCGTGAACATCGTGGGCATTGCCGGCGAGCGCCCGCGGCCGGACTATCTCGCCGGCAGCATGGCCAATGCGGCGCTGATGGCGATGACCCGGGGCCTGGGCGTCGAAGGCAGCCAGCACGGCGTGCGGGTAGTCGGCATCAACCCCGGCAACACCGAGACCGACCGCCAGGTGGTGCGCTGGAAGGCGCGCGCGCAGGCGAAGTTCGGCGACGAGAACCGCTGGCGTGAACTCACCGCGCAATATCCGCAAGGGCGCCTGGGCAGCGTCGAGGAAATAGCCGCCACCGCCGTGTTCCTGTGCTCGGACCGCTCCTCCTATACCAACGCCACCGTGCTGACCATTGACGGCGGCTGGAGCGTCATGCAGTAAGGCGGCCCCCTTCGCCGGCCCGCTTTTCCAGGGCCTGCGATTGCAGCGGTCTCAGGCCGCTGCCTTCAGCTTCTTGCGCCGCTCGAGGACGCGCTTGCGCTCGCTTTGTATCTTGTGGGCGTCGATGATGGCGCTGATCAGCCCGGGAAAGCGCTGGTCGATTTCCTCGCAGCGCGAGCTGTTGTGGATTTCCACTCCCTTGCGCTCGCTGCGGATCAGCCCGGACTCGCGCAGCGCCTTGAAATGCTGCGACAGGGTCGACTTCGGGATCGCCTGTTCGCTGATCTCCAGGTAGGTCGAGCAGGTCTGCGCGCATTGCGCGTAGGCGATGCCCAAGAATATCTGCACGCGCAGCGGGTCGGAGAGGGCATGCATGATGCCTTCGACGGTGATGTCGTCTACGGAGGGGTGCATCAGGGGTCGCATGATCGTATTGTGCCAGTAATTGACAGTTCGTACATTTAGTCGTAATCTCCGTTTTTCAATAGTTCATGTTTTACGAACTATTGAAGTTTAGCACAAACGCCCTATTTACCGCCTACCGCCGGATTCGCAGTAGCCGGATATTCAAGACAAGCAGCCGGGAGGTGCCGGCAGCGGGATGTGTCCAGCGGACCATCCAGCGGACGCTTTTTTGCTTTTTTTTGGAAGTGCGGAATCGTGCAAGAAACACACAGGATTGTTCTACCGCTGCTGCGCTGCCGCATTCCATCATCTGACCCTCGCCGTTTAGCCGTTCGCCATACCGTTATTTGAAGTCCGGAAATTCTTGAAAGGAAAGCCGCCATGTCCCAATCCCTCACTCCCAAGACCCGCCGCCGCCTGTATGTTGCCGGTACCGCCGTCGCGGCAAGCCTGGCCGTCGCCGCGGTGATCGGCTCGCGCGCCAGCGCAGAGCCGCCGCCGACGCAGGAGCCGCCGGCGATGCCGGTCTCGGTCGCCACAGTGGTGCAAAGCGACGTTGCCACCTGGAACGAATTCTCCGGGCGCCTGGACGCCATCGACCGCGTCGACGTGCGCTCGCGCGTCGCCGGCACCGTGCAGTCCACCCATTTCCGCGAAGGCGCGCTGGTGAAAAAAGGCGACCTGCTGTTTGCCATCGACCCCGCGCCCTACGCCGCCGAAGTGGAACGCGCCTCCGCGCAGGTGGCGGCCGCGCAGGCCCGCGTCGCCTACACCCGCAGCGAAGCCGAGCGCGCCCAGCGCCTGCTGGATGAGCAAGCCATCGCCCAGCGTGAGCACGACGAGCGCGACAACGCGCGCCGCGAAGCCGACGCCAACCTGCGCGCCGCCCAGGCCGCCCTGCAGGTCGCCCAACTCAACCTCGGCTATACACAAGTGCGCGCACCGGTGGCCGGCCGCGTCGGGCGCATCGAAATCACCGTCGGCAACCTGGTCGCCGCCGGCCCCGGCGCGCCGGTGCTGACCACTCTGGTATCGGTCTCGCCGATCTACGCCAGCTTCGACGCCGACGAGCAGGTGGTGACCAGCGCCCTGCGCGCGGTGCGCGACGCCGACGGCAGCGCTTCCGCCTCCGGCCAGGTCGACCGCATCCCGGTACAAATGGGCACCGCGGAAAATACCGACACACCTTTGAACGGCCGCCTGCAACTGGTGGACAACCAGGTCGACACCAGGAGCGGCACCGTGCGCGTGCGGGCGATTTTCGACAACACCGACGGCACCCTGATCCCCGGCCAGTTCGTCAAGCTGCGCATGGGTCAGATCAAGATGGCGCCGGCCCTGCTGATCAACGAGCGCGCGGTGGGCACCGACCAGAACAAGAAGTTCGTCATGGTGGTGGGTGCGGATAACAAAACCGTCTACCGCGAAGTCGCACTCGGCGCCCAGTCCGATGGCCTGCGCATCGTCACCGCCGGCCTCAAGGCCCAGGAGCGCATTGTCATCAACGGCGTGCAGCGCGTGCACGCCGGCACCCTGGTGTCGCCGCAGCCGGTCAGCATGTCCCTGAAAAGCGAGCTCAAAACCGAAGCGAAGCCGGAAGCCAAGACCACCGACGCCAAACCCGAAACCCTGAAGACCCAGGCCAAGGCTGACACCAAGTCAGCCACGGCCTCACGCTCCTAATCTGCGGCGGTTGCCATGAACATATCCAAATTCTTTATCGACCGGCCGATTTTCGCCGGCGTGCTGTCGCTGCTGATATTCCTGGGCGGCCTGATCGCCGTGCGCGACCTGCCGATCTCGGAATACCCCGACGTCGTGCCGCCCTCGGTGATCGTGCGCGCCAACTACCCCGGCGCCAACCCCAAGGTGATCGCCGAGACCGTGGCCACCCCGATCGAGGAACAGATCAACGGGGTGGAGGACATGCTCTACATGAGCAGCCAGGCCACCACCGACGGCCTGATGACCTTGACCGTCACCTTCAAGCTCGGCACCGACCCCGACAAGGCGCAGCAACTGGTGCAAAACCGCGTCGCCCGCGCCGAGCCGCGCCTGCCTGAAGAAGTGCGCCGTCTCGGCATCATCACCCAAAAGAGCTCGCCTGACCTCACCATGGTGGTGCACCTGCTGTCGAAAAACGGCCGCTATGACATGACCTACCTGCGCAATTACGCGGTACTCAACGTCAAGGACCGCCTGGCCCGCGTCCCCGGCGTCGGCGACGTGCAGCTGTTCGGCTCCGGCGACTATTCGATGCGCGTCTGGCTCGACCCGCAAAAAGTGGCGCAGCGCGGCCTCTCGGCCAGCGACATCGTCACCGCCATCCGCGGGCAGAACGTGCAGGCCGCCGCCGGCGTGGTCGGCGCCTCGCCCGGGCTCTCAGGCATCGACGTGCAACTGTCGGTGAACGCGCAGGGCCGCCTGCAAAACGAAGAGGAGTTCGGCGACATCATCCTGAAGACCGCTCCTGATGGCGCCGTGACGCGCTTGCGCGACGTGGCACGCATCGAGCTCGGCGCCTCCGACTATTCGCTGCGCTCCCTGCTGAACAACAAGGACGCGGTCGCCGTGCCGGTATTCGCCGCGCCGGGCTCGAACGCGATCGCGATCTCGGATGCCGTGCGCGCCACCATGGCCGATATCGGCAAGGCCATGCCGGAAGGCGTGGACTACGAGATCGTCTACGACACCACGCAGTTCGTGCGCGCCTCGATCGAATCGGTGGTGCATACCCTGCTGGAGGCGATTGCCCTGGTAGTGCTTGTCGTGATCCTGTTCCTGCAGACCTGGCGCGCGTCCATCATTCCGCTTTTGGCGGTACCAGTGGCGGTGGTGGGTACCTTCGGGGTGATGCACATGTTCGGCTTCTCGATCAACGCACTCTCCCTGTTCGGGCTGGTGCTGGCGATCGGCATCGTGGTCGACGACGCGATCGTGGTTGTGGAAAATGTGGAGCGCAACATCGAGGCGGGCCTGTCTCCGCGCGATGCCACCTACCAGGCGATGCGTGAAGTCTCGGGCCCGATCGTCGCCATCGCCCTGGTGCTGTGCGCGGTGTTCGTGCCCCTGGCCTTCATCAGCGGCCTGACCGGCGTGTTCTACAAACAGTTCGCCCTGACGATTGCCATGTCCACGGTGATCTCGGCGGTCAATTCGCTGACCCTCTCGCCAGCGCTGGCCGCCCTGCTGCTGCGCAGCCACGATGCACCGAAGGACGCGCTGACCCGCGGCATGGACCGCGTATTCGGCCCGTTCTTCCGCGCCTTCAACCGCACCTTCAAGCGCGGCACCGAGAGCTATGGCAAGGGCGTGAAGGGCGCGATCTCACACAAGTCCGCCGCCTTGGCGCTCTACCTGGTGATCGGCGCGCTGACCCTGGTGGTCTACAAGGCGGTGCCCTCCGGTTTCGTGCCGCCGCAGGACAAACAGTACCTGATCGGCTTCGCGCAACTACCCGACGGCGCGACCCTGGACCGTACCGAAGACGTGATCCGGCGCATGAGCGACATCACCCTCAAGCAGGAAGGCATTGAGAACGCCATCTCCTTCCCCGGCCTGTCGATCAACGGCTTCACCAACAGCTCCAGTTCCGGCATCGTGTTCGCGGGTCTCAAGTCTTTCGACGACCGCAAGGGCGCGAACCTGTCGGCCGGCGCGATCGCCCAGCAGCTCAACGCCAAGTATGGTTCGATCCAGGACGCTTTCGTCGTCATCTTCCCGCCCCCGCCGGTGCAGGGCCTGGGCACCACCGGCGGCTTCAAGCTGCAACTGGAAGACCGCGCCTCGCTCGGCTATGAGGCCCTCGACAGCGCGCTGAAGGCCTTCATGGCCAAGGCGCGCAAGGCGCCGGAACTGGCGGGCCTGTTCTCCAGCTACCAGATCAATGTGCCACAGCTCTACGCCGACATCGACCGCACCAAGGCGCGCCAGTTGGGCGTGCCGGTGACCGACGTGTTCGACACCATGCAGATCTACCTGGGCAGCCTGTACGCGAATGACTTCAACAAGTTCGGCCGCACCTACTCGGTAAGGGTGCAGGCGGACGCGGCCTACCGCGCCCGCGCCGAGGACATCGGCCAGCTAAAGGTGCGCTCCAACACCGGCGAGATGGTGCCCCTGTCGGCCCTGATGAAGGTCTCGCCGACCGCCGGCCCGGAACGCGCGATGCGTTACAACGGCTTTCTCGCCGCCGACGTCAACGGCGGCGCGGCACCCGGCTATTCCTCCGGCCAGGCGCAGGACGCGGTCAAGCGCATCGCCGCAGAGACCCTACCGCCCGGCATCTCCTATGAGTGGACCGACCTCACCTACCAGGAGATCCTCGCCGGCAACTCGGCAGCGCTGGTTTTCCCAATCGCCATCCTGCTGGTGTTCTTCGTGCTTGCCGCGCAGTATGAAAGCCTGACCCTGCCGCTGGCCATCATCCTGATCGTGCCGATGGGTATTTTCGCGGCGTTGACCGGCGTATGGCTGACGCGCGGCGACAACAACGTGTTCACGCAGATCGGCCTGATGGTGCTGGTGGGGCTATCGGCGAAGAACGCGATCCTGATCGTCGAGTTCGCCCGCGAACTGGAGTTCACCGGCCTCAAGCCCCTGCAGGCGGCGCTCGAGGCTTCCCGCCTGCGCCTGCGCCCCATCCTGATGACCTCGATGGCCTTCATCATGGGCGTGCTGCCCCTGGTGCTGGCCACCGGCGCCGGCGCCGAGATGCGCCACGCGATGGGCGTGGCCGTATTCGCCGGGATGATCGGCGTCACCGCCTTCGGCATTTTCTTAACGCCAGTGTTCTACGTCCTGCTACGCGGCCTCACCGGCAACCGGCCGCTCAAGCTGCACGGCCACGCGCCGTTGCCGGAAGAAGCCGCCGCCATGCCCTTCAGCCACGGCGGTGCGGGTTTCAACCTGCACCCGCAACCCGCCGCGCCGCGCAAGCACGACGAATAAGGAGTCCATCATGAGTAAACAATATCTGTTGAGAACCATCGAGCGCTTCGCCTACACGGCCATCATGCTGGCGGCCGCCGCGGTAATGCTCGCCGGCTGCGCGCTGAACACCGACTTCAAGCCCGCGCCGCCCCCCGCCGCGTACGCCAGCTTCAAGGAACTGGATGGCCGCTGGGCCGCCGTCAGCCCCGCCACCCTGCCGGCACAAGGCCAGTGGTGGCAGGTGTTCGGCGACACCACCCTCGATGATCTGGTGACCCGCGCCGGCCACGGCAACACCAGCATCGCCGCCGCGCAAGCGCGCCTGGCGCAGGCCCGCGCGCTGTCGAAGGCGGCGGACGCCAACCGCCTGCCGCAACTGGGCCTGGGCGCGGGCGCCTCGCGCGCCACCGTCACGCCGGGCTTCGGCTTTCCGCCCGGCGCGGCCCTGTCGCAATTCAGCGTCGGCGCGGGTGCCTCCTGGGAGCCGGACTTGTTCGGCCGCCTCTCCAAAGCCACCGACGCCGCCAGCCTGGACGCGCAATCGCGTGAAGCCCTGCTCGCCAGCACCCGCCTGCTGATCCAGTCCGAAGTGGCCAACACCTACTTCGCCCTGCGCGCGCTGGATGCCGAGCGCGCCCTGGTGCGCCAGACCGTCGTCGCCTATCGCGACACGCTGAAACTCACCGAGCGCCGCTTCCGCGCTGGCGATGTCGCCGAACTTGACGTCGCCCGCGTGCACACCGAAGTGTCGGCCACCGAATCGGCCGCCCTGGCGCTGGACCGCCGCCGTGCCGAACTGGAGCACGCCCTGGCCCTGCTGCTGGGCGAACCCGCCGGCAGCTACACCCTGGCCGAAGCCGCCTGGGACGGCGCCCTGCCGATCGTGCCGCCCGGCGTGCCCAGCGTGGTTTTGGCGCGCCGCCCCGATGTGCTGGCGGCGCAACGCACGGTGCTGGCAGCGCAGGCGCGCGCCGGCATCGCCCGCACTGCCTGGTTTCCCGACATCTCGCTCACCGGCAACGGCGGCTACGCCGCCAACGACATCGGCGACCTGTTCAAGTGGTCGACCCGCGCCTGGGGCGTGGGCATGCTGCTGCAACTGCCGATTTTCGACGGCGGCAAACGCCAGGCCGGCCTGGACAATGCCAACGCACAGTGGGATGAGGCTGCGGTGAGCTACCGCGAGCAGGTGCTGGTGGCCTTCCGCGATGTCGAAGACCAGCTCTCCGCCCTGCGCCTGCTGGCCGACCAGGCCGAAGCGCAAACCCAGGCGGTGGACTCCGCCGCCCGCGCCACCGCGCTGTCCGGCTCGCGCTATCGCAATGGCTACGTCTCGCAACTCGAACTGCTGGACGCGCAACGCAGTGAACTGGCGAATCGCCGCCAATCGCTGCAGGTGCGCGCCGCGCGCTACGAGGCCACGGTGGGGCTGATCCGCGCGCTGGGCGGCGGCTGGGGCGACGCTGCCGGCGCCAAGGTGTCCGGGCAATCGGCAGGCGCCGATCGGCATTACGCGCTGCGCACAACTACCGGGTTAGGACCGCAATAGGGTGTGAGGCGTCAGCACGTGTCGTTATAGGCACTATTGACGCACTTGGTCTCCGGAGTCACTCACAATGTCGCGGTTGATCGCCGACATCGAATCGCGACTCTGGAGACACCATGCAATTCATCGACCTGTCCGTCCCGCTGGAAAACAACCCGCACGCCGACCCGCCGGGCTTCGGCCCGGTGATCGAGTACCAGACGCATCACGATACCGCCGACTACATGGTGAGCTTTTTCCCCGGCATGGTGAAAAGCGATTTGCCCGACGGCCACGGCTGGGCCATC
>DATAZV010000304.1:0-11667 GCA_036271855.1 Burkholderiales bacterium | reverse complement strand
AACAGCGATGCCGCCGCCATGTGGGTGTGGCTGCCGACGCCGGAGTTACCCACCTTGAGCATGCCGGGATTGGCCTTGGCGTACTTGAGCAGGTCATCCAGGTTCTTCCATGGCGACTTGCTCATCACCACCACCGCCGGGATTTCCACCGTCACCCGCGCCACCGTGTCGAAGGCCAGGTAGCTGATGTCCGAGGTGCCGCTATGGTAAGTGGTGGATACCGAGTTCGAATTCCACACCAAAACGTGGCCGGAAGGGCGGGAGGCGGCGACGTATTTGTAGCCCACCGTGCCGCCGCCGCCCGGCTTGTTGGAAATGGTGACCGGCACACCGAGGTCTTTCGACATGCCGTCGGCCAGGATGCGGGCACTGACGTCGGCCGAGCTGCCGGCCGGGAACAGCACCACCAGTTCGATCGGCGCCTTGCCCGGAAAGGCTTCCTGCGCCTGCGCGGCGGCGCAGATCAGGCCGGCCGCGGCCAGCAGCACCTTGCCCAGCCATGCCCCACGCACCGGCAACCTGCCGATGTGCGCCCGTTTTTCTTTTTTTTGCGTTGTTAAGCTATTTTCCATTTGAGGTCCCTGTTGCCTTGATGGCGGCAATTTTATGACATGCGGATAAGAGCCGAAGCGTACCATTGCCCCGCGAAGCGCATCAACCCCCTTCTGCGGCCAGGGTGTCGGCCACCAGGATGCGCCGGCCTTCGGCGGCTGACTTGATGCCGGAGCGGATGATCGCCAGCGAACGCGTGGCGTACTCGCCGCCGGTCTCGGGTTCGCCCTGGCCGCGCACGGCGGCAGCGAATTCGTCGAGTTCGTCGACGAAGGCATCGTTCTTGGCGAACTCGATCTGTTCCGGCTTTTTGCCGCCGCGCTTCATCAGGCGCAGGCCGCCGTGCAGGTCGTAGAAGGCCGAGGCTTCCTTGCCGTAGATGTTCATTACATAGTTTTCTGCGGCGGAGGCGTAGCTGGCGTTGAGCGTGGACAGCGCGCCGTTCTCATGTTCCAAAAGCAGGCTGGCGACGTCCGGGTTATCTCCCGGCAGGACCAGTTGCGCCAGGGTGCCGCTGACCGACTTGATCGGGCCGACCAGGTATTCCAGCACGTCGACGTAATGCACGCCGATCTGCAGCATCACTCCGCCCGGCATGCCGGCGGCGGTATAGCGCCAGGAGGTGAGGTCGATCTGCCCCAGGCGGTCGCGGCTGATGTTGGCCTCGGCATTGACCAGCTTGCCGAAGACGCCGGCGTCGATCTGCTTCCTGATCCAGCGGAACTGGCTTTCGCGGCGGCGCTGGTAGCCCAGGGCCAGCACCACTTTTGCGGTACGACAGGCGTCCGTCAGGGCCTTTCCGTCGGCAATGCTGTTGGCGATCGGCTTATCCAGAAACACATGCTTGCCGGCCGCGGCCGCCTTGCGCGTGGTTTCCAGGTGCACATTGTTCGGCGTGGTGTTGATGATGGCGTCGATCGACTTGTCGTTCAGCATCTCTTCGTAGCTGGCCATGGGCGTGCAGCCGTACTTCTTGGCGAAGGCGGAACGCTTGTCTTCCGAGCGCGAATAGCAGGCGGCGATTTTCAGCTTGCCGGATCGCACCATCGCGTCGGCCAGTACGTCGGACCACCAGCCCATGCCCAGGCAGCCGACTTTGATGGGTTCAAATGCCATGATTTCTTCCTTCCTGTTGCGTTTTCTTGTGATGCTTACTTGTTGTCGATCTTGATGCCGGCGCCGATGGCCTCGACCGCCGCCTTGGCCACGCGCTCGTCGAAGGTCCAGTCGCCGCCGGAGACGCCGATGCCGCCGATGCACTCGCCCTCGACGATGATCGGGAAGCCGCCTTCCATCGCGGTCCAGCGCGAGGGGCCCGCGGCCAGCGCCAGGCCCAGCGCATGGGTGGTGTCGAGGTCCTGGTTTTGCGCGCCCTTGGAGGTGGTGGGCCGCTTGTTGGACGATGCGCTCACCGCCTTGGTGGTGGAGGAATGCACGGTGTGGAAACGCCCGCCGTCCATGCGCTCGAGCGCCAGCATGTGGCCGCCGGCATCGACGATGGCCACGGTGATGGGGATGCTTTCCTTTTCGGCGATGCCGACGGCCACCTGCACCATCTTGCGCGCGCCTGCGAGAGTGAGGCGCTTTGCGTTGGCGATGTAAGTCATTTGCTGCTCCTGGGTTGAGGTCAATAAAACCGTGCGCGGCAATCCTGCCGCTTAATCAATCTTGATGTTCGCGCGCTTGCCGATGGCCTGCATTTTGGCGATGCCGTCGCGCGTCATCTGGGTCACTACTTCCGGCGGGGTACCCATCGGCACGAGGCCCTGGGCGATCAGGCGCTCGCGCAGGCCGGGATCGGCCAGTGCCTTGACCGCCGAGGCATTGAGGCGATCGATCACCGCCTTGGGGGTGGCGGCGGGCACGATGATCGGCGACCAGGTGGAAAACTCGTAGCCCTTGACGCCGGCTTCGGCCACCGTCGGCACATCGGGCAGCAGCGGCGAGCGCTTGGCGCCGGCCACGGCGAGGGCGCGCAGCTTGCCGCTCTTCACCTGCTGCGACACCACCGCCACGGCGGTGAACATGGTTGGGATCTGCCCGCCGATCACGTCCAGCGCGGCCTGGGTGGCGCCGCGATACGGCACGTGGGTCAGGTCGACGTTGGCGGCGGCCTTGAACAATTCCATCGCGATCTGCTGCGGGCTGCCGTTGCCCCCTGACGAGAAGTTGATCTGGCCCGGCTTGGCTTTGACCATGGCAAGAAATTCGGCCAGGTTTTTCGCCGGCACATCGGGATTGACCACCAGCACCCAGTCGATGCCGGCCACCAGGCTCACCGGTGCGAAGTCCTTGATCGGGTCATACGGCAGACCCGCCTTCAGGCCGGGAAGGATCGCCAGGGTGCCGTCGTTGAAGCCGCCGATGGTGTAGCCGTCCGGCGTGGCGGACTTGAGCTTTTCCGCGCCGATAATGCCGGAGGCGCCGGGGATGTTTTCAATCGCGATTTGCTGGCCCAGATTCTCCGACATCTTTTGCGTCACCGAACGCATGATGGCGTCGACCGCGCTGCCGGCCGACAGCGGCACGATCATCTGGATCGGCCGCGACGGATAGGCCTGCGCGCCGGCCAGCATGGGCAGCGTTGCGGTGAGAAGCGCCGCGATGGCGCGTAACGGTTTGTTCAGCATTGCCTGTTTCAACATTGTCGTCTCCTCCGTTTGAGTGTCGTTTTGGATTTGAACTACGCTTGCAAAATCGATTGCCTACAAACTTACAGCGGTGCGATGCCCAGCTCGGCGGCCACCTTGGCCAGCGTCGCCTGCAGCGCAGGTGGCACCGGCACGCCGTCGCGGGCGCGTTCGGTGCGCTTGATCGCGCTTTGCTCGCCCGGCAGCCAGATGCGCTCCACGCCGGGCAGGCGCTTGGAGGCACGCAGGTCGCGCACTACGGTATCGACGTTGCGGCGGAACTCGGCAGGGTCGCCGAAGGAGGCCGGGTCGACCACCACGATGCAATGCCCGGTGTTGGTCACCGAGCTATCGTCGTTGTTGAAGTCGATCACGTCCTTGCCCATCGCCGCGCCGTTGAGCGTGCCGGCGAGCAGGCCGAACAGCAGCGACAGGCCATAGCCCTTGTAGCCGCCGATGGGCAGCAGGAAGCCTTCTTCGGAGCGCTTCGGGTCGAGCAGGGGCTTGCCTTCGCGATCCATCATCCAGCCCTCCGGCATCATCTCGCCGCGCTGCGCCTTGGTCTTCACCTTGCCGTAGGCGGCGACAGTGGTGGCCATGTCGAGCACCACCGCCTGCTCTTCCGCCGCCGGCACGCCGATGGCGATCGGGTTGGTGGAAAGCAGCATGTCGATGCCGCCCCAGGGCGGCAGGTGGTTGGCGTTGCCCACCGCCATGTACAGGCCGATCAGGCCGTGCTCGATCGGCATCGAGGCGTACAGCGAGGCGGGACCTGCATGGTTGCTCATGCGCACGCCGACCCAGGCGACGCCGGCGGTTTTCGCCTTGGCGATCGCGGTTTCGGTGGCGAAGGACATGACCAGGTGGCCCATGCCGTTATCGCCATCGACCAGGGCGGTGGCGACGCTTTCGCGCTCGATGCGGATGTTCGGCTTCAGGTTGACCGCGCCGGCCTTGATGCGGCGGATGTATTGCGGCAGGCGGAACACGCCGTGGCCGTCGCCACCGCTCTCGTCGGCACGCGCCATCAGCGTGGCGACCCGTTCGGCATCGGCCTTCGGCAGGCCGACGGCGACGAAGGCATCGGTCATGAAACGGCGCAATTGCGCGGCGGGAAATTTGTCGCTCATCGCGCGGCCCTGGTGGTTTGCATCATGTTGGTGTTGTTGGTTCAGCTTTGCTTGACGAAATTGGCGGCGTTGACTTCGGGCTTGTGGCCTTCGGCTTCGACAGAGTCGAAATTGAGTTCCACCTTGATGCCGTTGGGGTCGAGAAAGAACAACTGATACAGCGCCTGGCCGTTGGCGCGGCGCTCCTTGTAGTCGATGCCCTTGCTCTTCAGGTGCTCTTTCATCTCGGTCAGGCCGGTGGCACGAAAGGCGATGTGGTCCAGCGCGCCGGTGCCGGCGCCGGTGTCCTGGCCGATGCGCCCGAGGTAGGTCTGCTGGTTGCTGCCGGCGATCTTCGCCGACGGCCCGATGTGCACGATGTCGACATCGCCCAGGTACATCCAGTAGACCGGGAAGTTGAATTCCGGATGCCAGCCTTCGTGCATGCCGAGGACCGACGCGTACCAGTCGCGCGTCTTGTCCATGTCGTCGGTGGAAACCAGGATGTGTTCGATGTGCGAGAGAGGCATAAAAGCTCCTTTACGGAACGATGATGGTCGAGCCGCTGGTCTTGCCGCTTTCCAGGTCCTGGTGCGCCTTGACGATATCGGCCAGCGGATACTTCTGGTTGACGCTCACCTTGATCGCGCCCGAGCCGACGAGCTCGAACAGCGCCTTGGCGGAAGCGCGCAGGTCTTCGGTGCTGGCGGTATAAGTGACCAGCGTGGGGCGGGTGAAATACAGCGAGCCCCCCTTTTGCAGGGCGCCGGCTTCGACCGGCGGCGGCGCGCCGGTGGTGGTGCCGAAGGAGACGAAGTACCCGCGCGCTGCCAAACTGTGCAGCGACTGGTCGAAACTGTTCTTGCCGACCGAGTCATAGACCACCGGCACGCCTTTGCCGCCGGTGATTTCTTTCACGCGGGCGACCACGTCTTCGCTGTTGCGGTCGATGCAATGGGCGTAGCCGTTGGCCAGGGCCAGTTTGCATTTTTCCGCGCCGCCGGCGATGCCGATCATTTTCGCGCCCAGGTGCTTGCCCCACTGGCCGGCCACCAGGCCGACACCGCCGGCGGCGGCGTGGAACAGCACGAACTCGCCGGTGCGCACGGGGTAGCAGCGGTTCAGCAGGTATTCGGCGGTCATGCCCTTGAGCAGGCTGGCGGCGGCCTGCTCGTCGGTGACGTTGGCCGGGGTCTTGATCACCCGGTCGGCGGGGAACAGGCGGTATTCGGCATAGCTGCCGGGCGCGCCGCCGGCGTAGCAGACGCGGTCGCCGGCCTTGATGTCCTTGACGTTGGCGCCGACTTTTTCGGCCACGCCCGCGCCTTCGGTGCCCAGGCCCGCGGGCATCGGCAACTGGTAGAAGCCGGAACGCTGGTAGATGTCCTGGAAGTTCAGGCCAATGGCGGTGTGGCGGATCAGCACCTCGTTGGGGCCGGGATCGGCGACATCGACGGTTTCAATCTTCAGGACATCGGCGGCGCCGTGGGCCTGGATACGCACTGCTTTGGATTTCATGATCTGTTTTTCCTCTGTTCTGCGACCCCGCACGCGCGATGGTCCGCTATGCGAATGACATTACAACGAATTTCGCCCACCGGCGACAACGCGGCGCAAGCCGCGCGGAAACTTGATGAATAAGCCGGCACACCGGTGACAATGCACGCTTGCCTGTACTACGATGCGCCGCTCCTGACTTTCCCTTATCCTTACACCACCGGAGACATTCCATGCCCGCCTACTGGCTCGCCCGTTCCCGCATTTACGACGCCGTCGAGTACAAGAAATACACCGACCGCGTTCCCGGCATCGTCGCCAAATTCAACGGCAAGGTGCTGTCGCGCGGCGCCCCGTACCAGATCCGTGAAGGTTCCGGGCACTTTCATCGCTTCGTGGTGATCGAGTTTCCGAGCATGGCCGACGCGGTGGCCTGCCACGAATCACCGGAGTACAAGGAAGCTTCGGCCTTCCGCAAGGCAAACGGCGCCGGCGAAGTCGACCTGGTGTTCGTGGAAGCCGGCGACGGCACCAAGTAACTCCCGCGCAGGTGTGGCTGAGCGCTCCGGCACATGCCGGAGCGCCTGGCTGACCTGTCTTAGGCGGCCTTTTTCAGCGCGTCAGCCGCGCGATAGGTGATGGTCAGGTCGCCCACGCCGTCGCAATGGCCTTCCAGCACGTCGCCGGCTTTGCAAGGGCCGACGCCGGCCGGGGTGCCGTTCATGATGATGTCGCCGGCTTCCAGCAGACCGTAGTTCGACAGGTAGGAAATCGCTTCGTCGATTTGCCAGATCTGCTGGTTCAGGTCGCCCTTTTGCTTGACTTCGCCGTTGACCTTGAGCCAGATCGCGCCGGCCTTGGGGTGGCCGATTTTCGAAGCCGGCTGGATCGGGGTGATCGGGCAGGATTCGTCGAAGGCCTTGCCCATTTCCCACGGACGCTGCAGCTTCTTGGCGTCGCTTTGCAGGTCGCGGCGGGTCATGTCCAGGCCGAGCGCATAGCCGTAGACGTGGTCGAGCGCTTTTTCGACCGGGATGTTGCGACCGCCCTTGCCGATGCAGATCACCAGTTCGATCTCGTGGTGCAGGTCTTTGGTCATCGGCGGATAGTCGATGGTCGAGCCCGACGGAACAACGGCGTCGGAAGGCTTCTGGAAGAAAAACGGCGGCTCGCGGTTGGGGTCGTGGCCCATTTCGCGCGCGTGGTCGGCGTAGTTGCGGCCGACACACCAGATGCGGCGCACGGGAAATTTGGCATCGGTGCCGACGACGTCGATGACGGCTTGCTTGGGGGTGGCGATGACGTATTGCATGACAACTCCTTGGTAAAAAATCCGGGGTAACGAAAAATCGAAAAAAAACAAATAAAAAATCAACTTGTAGCGCCCGGTAGACCGGGACTTGTGGCGTGCCGCGCGCCTCAGCTCGCGGTGACGCCGGCCTCCTTGATTACCTTGCCCATGCGCGCATAATCCTCACGCGTCTGCTTGAGCAATTCTTCCGGCGTGCCGCCGACCGGGTCGAGCCCGCCGGCAAGCAGGCGCTCGCGCATGCCTTTGTCGGCCAGGGCCTTGCGGGCCTCGGTGCTCAGCAGGTTGACGATTTCCTTCGGCGTGCCTGCCGGGGCGTACATCGCGACCCAGGAGGCGTAATCGTACCCCGTTACGCCCTGCTCGGCGATGGTCGGCAGTTCGGACAGCAGCGCGGTGCGCACCGCGCCCGCCATTCCCAGCGCGCGTATCTTGCCGGCCTTGATGAAGGGCAGCGACAGGGCGACCCCAATGAACATGCAATGCACCTGGCCAGAGACCACGTCCATGGTGGCCTGGGTCGCGCCCTTGTAGGGCACGTGGGTGATGTTGGCGCCGGTCATCGACTTGAACATTTCCATCGCCAGGTGCTGCGGGCTGCCGGCGCCGCCGGTGGCGTAATTGAGCTTGCCAGGATGCGCCTTCGAATACTCGACCAGTTCCTTGACATTTTTCACCGGCACGTCCGCGTGCGCGATCAGCAGGGTGGGAATCGAGGCCAAAAGCGAAATCGGCTCGAAGCTCTTGAACGGGTCGTAGGGCACCTTGGCGTACATGTGCGGCAACATGCTCATGATGCTGTTGTTGAGCGCGCCCAGGGTATAGCCGTCGGGCGCGGCGCGCGCCACGCGCTCGGTGCCGATCAGGCCGGCGGCGCCCGGGGCGTTTTCGATCGGCATGCCCACCCCGAGGGCGATGGTCATTTTTTCGCACACCGCCCGCAGCGCAACATCGGAGGGGCTGGCGGCTTGCAGGGGACAGATGATCTGGATCGACCGGTTCGGGTATTTGCCCTGGGCCCGGAGGGCGCGCGCCGGCAGCGCGGCGGCGGCGGCAGCGGCGACGAATTGGCGGCGATTCCAGGTATGCAAAATTTGTCCCCAATGAAATGGTCCAGCTTAGCCTGACAAGCTTACCCGCAGGCGCCGCTTGCGCCTAGAGACAAAACTGCTTTTGTCCTGGAGATTCTTACCGGTTCCCCGGCTACTTTTTCGCCAGCCGGTAGGACTTCGGACTCATCCCGTGTAACTGCTTGAATCGACGGGTGAAATAGGCGTCGTCCTCGAAGCCGACGGAAGCGGCGATTTCACGGATGCGCAAGTCGGTGTTCGACAGCAGTTCCTGCGCCTTTTCCATACGCCGCTCGGTGACGATGTCGAGAAAAGTCTTGCCGGTTTCCTTCTTGATCAGGTGCGCCAGGTAGTTGGGCGACAGGTGGGCCGCCTGGGCGGCGTCGGCCAGGGATACGGCTTCGCTCAGGTGTTCGCGGACGTAGCGAATTACCCGCGACAAGGCGTCGCGGCGCCCGGCGGCCTGCGCCTGTGCGGCGGCCAGGGGTACCAACTGATGCTCATAGTGGCGGCAGACGATGCCGATCAGTTGCAGCAGCAGGCCACGCAATATTTCGCGCGAGTAAAAACGCCGGGCGGCGTTTTCCTTCAGCATCTTGTCGCACAGGCCGCGCACTTCGGCGAAGGCCTCGGCATCGAGGTGATAATCGAGAAATTCCTGGAAGCGGAAGGGGGCGAATTCCGGCACCCGCTCCAGCGGCACGTCTTCCAGGTCGAGCGGATCGACATCGAGTTCCGGGCGAATGAAACGCTGGTCGAAATTGATCACCAGAAAGCGCGCGCCGACCGGGTGCGGCACGCAATGCACGCGGTAAGGCAGTACGAAACTCAGGTAGCCCGGCTCGAACATGCGCTCCACCGCGCCTATGCTCTGGCTGGTGGAACCGGCGAGGTTGATCTGGATCTGGAAATAGGCGTGGCGATGCGGCCGCGTCAAAGGCGGGCGCGTGCTTTCGTCGCGGATGTCGAAATCCGGATGGTCTGCCCGTTCGGACATGCCATAGGTCTTGATATCGCGGAATTGCAGAATCGTCGCCATCCCCGGATTTTACCCGAGCCGCCAGAGGAGAATGCTAGTGCGCGGCGAGGCCGGCGGCGGCGGCGAACAGGCCTTCGACGGCCTGTTTCGGGATATTGCGCGTGATGAAGACAATGCGCGAGCGGCGGTCGTCACTTGGCCAGGCGGCCAGCGCCACCGGCGGGTGGAACAGGTGTTGCGCGCCCTGTACCACCACCGGCCCGGTTTCACCGACGATGTTCACCAGGCCCTTGACGCGCAGCAGGTCCGGGCCGCGCAGGGAGGTGAGCAACTGAGTGACGGCGGCAAACGCGTCCCAGGTAAACGGCGTGTCGAAGATGAGGACGAAGGACGAGACATTCATCGTGTGGGTGGCGCGCACGCGATTGGCCAGATAACCGCTCTCGCCTTCGCCCTTGTCGCTGCCGAATAACCATGAATCGACCTGCTCCGCGCGCGGACGCGCGGGGATGACGTCGATCAGCAGCGCGGGATCGATCTCACCTTGCACCGCGGTATAAATCGCAGCGTAGGGATTGGCTTCGGTGAGCGTATCGGTCAGCGCCTCGATTTCTTCGGCTTTGGCGAGGTCGGTCTTGGTGATGATGATGCGGTCGGCCAGCGCCACCTGCTTGCCGGCCTCGGGAAAATCCTTCAGTTGACCGGGACCGTTGATGGCGTCGATCAGGGTCACTACGCCGTCCAGGCGGTAGCGCGAGAACACCATGCCGTCGGTGAGCATGGTGTGCACCACGGGTGTGGGGTCGGCCATGCCGGAGGTTTCGATCACCACGCGATCGAAGTCGATGATCTCGCCGGCGCGGCGCTTGATGAAGAGTTCGCGCAGAGTCTCTTCCAGATCGGTGCGAACAGTGCAGCACAGGCAGCCGTTGGACAGCAGCGTCATGTTCTCGCTGACTTCGGCGATCAACTCGTTGTCGATGCCGATTTCGCCGAACTCGTTGACGATCACCGCCACCCGGTTCATCTCCGGGCGGGTGAGCAGGCGCTTGACCAGGGTGGACTTGCCGCTGCCGAGGAAGCCGGTGATCACGGTCACCGGCAGTTTGCCGGCGATCTGGGAAGCAGTAAGAGCGTCGCTCAAGCGAGTTCCTTAGGGAAACACCGGGTTATCGCCATCCACTACCGTTCGTGGTGAGCTTGTCGAACCACGTGTGGCGGGAAAGCCGTGGAGCACATGCGGTTCGACAAGCTCACCGCGAACGGAGGAGGAATTTGGGGCTTAGCTCACGCGATCCAGATTTCTTAAAGGGTCAGTTCCAGGACATACAGGCCGCCGCCGAAACGGTCGGCCGCGTAGATGGTGCGGTTTTCGTCCACGTAGACGTCGTTGATCTGGATCGCGCCGGCGGGCGACTGCGGCGGCGCGCCGGGGACGAAGTAGGCGACCTCCTCCGGCTGGAACGGATTGGCGATGTTGTACACCCGCACGCCGCCGTTGAAAAAGGTGCCGAAGATCAGGTCTTCCGACTGGAAGGAAGTTTCGATCGGAAGATTCTCGTGCATGTTGTGCGCGCCGTAGCGGCCACCGCGCTTGCCGAAAGCGGAGACCGGCGGCATCGGGAAGGTGCCGATGGGCACGAGGTTGGATTCGTCGCGCGCATCCACCATCCACACGAGTTTGGGCCAGTCGGCGCCGCCGTCCTGCACGCATTCGTCGGATACCACCAGCAGGTTCTTGGAGAACATCGGCAGCACGGTATGGCAAAAGCCGTTGAAAGGCGGCGAGTAGCGCCAGTTGGCCACCAGCTTGGGCTTGGTCTTGTCGGCGATGTCCAGCACCACGGCGCCGCCGTCGAGCCAGCCGCAGTAGGCGCGGTCCGGCCGCTTGGGAAAGACGTTGGTGTTGTGGGCACGAAAACCGCAATCGAATTTCTTTTCCAGGCGGCGCGGTTGCGGTTCGCTGTCGCCCTTTTTGGTGCCGGGATACCACCAGCGGCCGACTTCCTTCGGGTTCTTCGGGTCGCGCACGTCGATGATCTGGTAGATCTGGTCGTCGAGCGGGTTGTGCGGCTCGAAGTCGGCGGCGCCGGAAGCCATGTGCACGTATTCGCCATCGACGAACCACACGCAATGCACGCCGCGCGAATGCGGGCCGGAACGGTCGAGGTGCGATAGCAGCTTGGGCGATTCCGGCGTGGAGATGTCGAACAGGTCGATGCCGGCCGGCTGCATGCCCACCTGCTGGGTCTGGTAGGCCACCACCATCAGGTCGCCGACCACGTCCAGCGAATTGGAGCGTACCTTGGCGTGCGGCAGTTCGGTCTGCACCACCATCTTGGGGTTGGCGCGGTCGGTGACGTCGATGCCGGTGAAATTCTTCGGCGCGGATTCGTGCGCCATCCACAGGATGCGCCGGCCGTCTTTGGTTTTTTGCAGCGCCATGCCTTCACCGATGCCGCCGAAGCCGTCCAGCTCGTGGTGAGCCAGCAGCTTCATGTTCAGGGAAAGCGAATTGCCG
>DATAZV010000303.1:0-1779 GCA_036271855.1 Burkholderiales bacterium | reverse complement strand
TGGCGCGGCCGGCGACGTGCAGGTGCGCGCTGTCATGCGGGCGCGCCTGGCCGACTTCGCCCAGCGGCGCGTCGATCCAGACGCCGGGACTCTCGTCGCGTTTCATAGAGCCTCCTCGAGATCGTTCAGGCGCACCATTTCTTTCGCGCCCGTGGTGGCATTGGCTTCCAGAAAAAACCGCGTCAGCAGATTTTTCGCCGTCAGCACACGATACGCCACCGAGGCGCGCATATCGGCAATCGGCTGGAAGTCCTGGTCCAGCGCGGCGCGCGCCGTTTCCAGCGCCGGTGCCGCCAGCATCGAGCCGATCAGCGCCACCTCGGTATGCCGTGCCCGCTGCGGAATCGCCGCCATGCCGCCGTAGGCGATGCGCGCCTGTTCGATGCGCCCGTTGTGCACCTGGATGGCGATGGCCATGGCCACCGCGGAAATGTCCTGGTCGAAGCGCTTGGACAATTTGTAGGTGCGGAACACCTGTCCCGGTTTGGGTTGCGGCAGGCGCAGCGCCGCCACATACTCACCGGGCGCCAGCGCATTCTTCTGGTAGCCGAGATAAAACGCGTCCAGCGCCATCACACGCTCGCCCTTGCTGCTCTTAAGCACCAGTTCGCCGCCCAGGGCGATGAAGGCCGGCATCGAATCGCCGATCGGCGAGCCGTTGGCGATGTTGCCACCCACCGTGCCGGCGTTGCGTACCGGCGGCGAGGCGAAGCGCTCCAGCAGTTCGCGCATGTCCGGCTGCGCGTCTATCAGCGCCGGCATGGCGTCGGTCCAGCTCACCGCCGCTCCGATTTCCAGGAACGCCTTGGTATGACGGATGCGTTTCAGGCTGGCCACGCCCCCGACGTAAACCAGCTTGCTGAAGGTACGCAACTGCTTGGTCGCCCACAGGCCCACATCGGTGGTGCCGGCGACGATGCGCGCATCCGGGTGTGCGGCCAGGCATTGCGCCAGCTCCGTTTCGGTGGCCGGGGTAAACCACTTGGTCTGCGGGCCATCCAGCACCAGGGGCGCGGTTTTCATGCTTTTCAGCTGCTTGAGCAAATGCGCCTCGAAGGCCGCGTCCGGCGGCGTCGTCAAAGCGGCCAGCGCTGCATCGACAATCGGCCGATAGCCGGTACAGCGGCACAGGTTGCCCGCCAGCGCGCAGTCGATCGCCGCCTTGTCCGCCGGGCGCGTCGGGCGTGACGCCTGGTGCATCGCGTAAAGCGACATCACGAAGCCGGGCGTACAAAAGCCGCATTGCGAACCGTGATGATCCACCATGGCCTCCTGCACCGGATGCGCAGCCTGCTTGCCATGACTCACGCCCTCGACGGTGATCAGCGCCTTGCCGTGCAGCGTGGGCAGGAACTGGATACAGGAATTGACGGCGCGATAACGCAGGCCGCGCCCGTCCTCGTCCAGCTCGGCCTGCACCACAGTACATGCACCACAATCGCCCTCGGCGCATCCTTCCTTGGTGCCGGTCAGCCGGGCCGACTGGCGCAGATATTGCAATACCGTCCGTACAGGCGGTTCGCCACGGACTTCGTGGATCTCGCCATTCAGGCTAAAACGAATCAGGTCATGTTCCATATTCAAAGTGTATACAATCTGCGCCAATCCCGGTTTATGCAATATCCAGACCACGCCGGCTTTCATCTACTCTAGACCTTGTTGCTGATTGATGCTCGTCCGTTACTTCCACCCTGAGCCGCGCCGCGCGGGCGCATGAATATCAAAAAACATGTCCACCAAGTTCATCGATTTTGACCACGTCTGGCTCAAATACAACCC
>DATAZV010000302.1:0-5487 GCA_036271855.1 Burkholderiales bacterium | reverse complement strand
CACCAGCGCCACCACCAGCACGACCACCATCAGGAGAATCGGAATCTCCAGCATGTATCCGCGCTGCAAGCGGCGCCACGAACGGTGAACCATGGGCGACTCCCTCCCAGGTGGGCGTTGGGTCCGCGCGGTGCAAGGCCGCGGCGGGGAACGCCATTGCGTGCCGCCGGGTGGGCGGCCTTGGATTCTTAGCCTCAGACTATAAGTTAAATCGGCCCTGACCCCTTTTATTCCTTGATTGTTTTCGCAATTTTTCCTCTGTTTCACCCACCCACTTTTTTTCGTTCTGCCTTTTCGATATCGAATGTCTGCATCGGATGAACCTTGGCCGACGCAGTTGATCCATCCTCTTTTTCAGAAGTTAGATTGAGCAGCCGACTCACAACCAACGTGCTGCCGTAAGTTGACAGATGATGCTCGTCAGTAAAAAGCATCCGGCCATCTTTATAGGGCACGCAGGTATCGGAACACAACGCCGAAAAGGCGTCGAGGAATTTAACATCCGGATTCGCAGCCTTCAACGACGCGATGCTCTTTTCATATATCGCGCGAGGCATCAGGTCCAGCGGGCATGCATGCGCGAGGCGCTGGCGTAGCCAGGGTGCCGGAGCGCATTGCTCTGGCGAGACCCGGAATTCAGGACCATCCACAACAAAAATCACCTTGAGATTTTGAGCGCGCAAGTTGTCGATCGTTCGCTGATATCCCGACAAAACCCGTACTCCCAACTCTGGGTTGCCGTCAAAGTACCGGGAATAGGCGGAGAGCACCACGTAGTGAATGGACGGTTTATCTCGAATAAACCTGAGCGCTTCCGTGAGGTGGCGCCCGCAGCCAGGCGCGTTCTCGACGCCGATCGCCGGCGGACACGATCCCGTTGCCAAAAGGGCAATGTCAATGTGTTCGCGCTCAAATCCATAGAGTAGATGCGTGGCATGGCTATCCCCGATGACTGCAATCTTCGGGTTTTCACTTGAGGAGCAAAAGACCGTCAGGTCTTTCGCTTTCCAGTCGCATTGATCAAGTGCCACTTTGTAATCACGCGTAAGCAAATCGTTTTGGGGATTGCCGTATCTGGAGGCGATGCCATTGGACAGGAATAGCGATAGCCCTACGATGGCAACACCACACATCGCGGCCACAAGGGTCCGCGGCCTAAATCGCCTGGGTTTCTCCAGGAACCGATAGGTAGCCCAAGCGAGGGGAAAAGATAGGACGACCAGAACCAGGCGTGCGGTGCGCCCGGGCAAGCCGTCATTGACGATGCTGGCAAATGAGAGCAGCGGCCAGTGCCATAGATAAAGGGGGTAGCTGATCTTGCCTATATAGGTCAATGCGGCCGGCGATTTAATGCCCGAGACCAGAACCAGCGCCGTGCCGATCGTCGGCAAAAGCATGAGCCACGCAGCTCCTTCACGTATAACAGCGAAGCCAACCGCCATTAAAATCAGGCCGAGTATGGCGAGCGCTGTGGAGCGCACCCGCACTGTGGTCAGGATGGCGCCAAGGCAAAGCTCCCAAGCTCTCGACGCCGGAGAATAAAATCGAGCGGTTGCGTCGGTATCGCCTGCCCAGACGATGAATGAGAGCACCATGATCGCACCGATGATCCACGTGTGAACTCGCCTTTTACAGGTAAGCCAAATTAGTAGCGGCCATACGATGTAGAACTGCTCTTCGATCCCAAGGGACCAAAGATGAAGCAGCGGCTTCATCAATGCCGCAGAGTCGAAATATCCTGTCTCGTGCCATAGAATGAGATTGGAGGAGAACAACGCGCCGCCCAGGGCGTGCCAGGCGAGCGATTTATATTCCGACGCTTTAAGCAGGAAGAAACCTGCCAGGAGGCAGGAGAGCAGCACGATGATCAACGCAGGGAATATGCGGCGTACCCGGCGCTCGTAGAAGGCCAACAGGCTGAATCGCTCCTGTTGAAGGTCGCTCAAGATGATGCCGGTGATCAGGTAGCCGGAGATCACGAAAAAAACATCGACCCCAGCAAACCCGCCAGGAAGAATGCTGGGAAAAGCGTGAAAGCCTAGGACAAATAGAACTGCGATCGCGCGAAGCGCATCAATGTCGGGGCGATACTTTTGGTGTTCTATGGTGGGCACGGAGCGGATCTCGGGGCGGGTCTGGCAAAAAGCAATATCTGAATTTACGCGCAAGCGCGTGGCACTCTAGCACGGAGCGCTTAGAGCTCATCCACATGGAAGAAAAGGGCCGCGCACGAATATTTTTCTGAAACTTAGCGCTGGAAAACAGGGTCGAGCCACGCGCCTTGTATTCGCTCTTTTATTCATTTCATTCAGGGCAGAGTTCACCTGGCCTTCAAATCCCACGCCGGATCACCACCGGCGGCGCCTCCAGCGCCTCTTGCTGCGCCGACTGCCGCTGTTGCTGGATTTCGCGCTCCTGGCCTTCCGTGGTTCTCTCAGGCGTGCCGCGCTCGCTATAGCGGTACAGGCTATCGTCGAAGGAATATTGCGCCTTCTCGCGCAGGAAGGCTTGCGCCTTCTCCTCGCTATTCAAAAGCGCCAGCGGCAGCATCATGAAATTGAAATCGTGCTTGCTGGTGAGCGCCCGGGCTTCCACCGGCACGGCGCGCAGGGCGGTGGCGCAGGCGCGCGCCTGCGCTTCAGAGGAAAAGGCCAAGTAGGCCTGCACCCAGGGATTGACCGCCACGGTGAAGAGCGACCATTCCGCGCCGCGCTTTGCCGCCTCCGGCGTCGCCGCCTTGGCGAGGAAATACAAATCGCGCTCCGGCCTGGTGCCGGCCCCGCCCACCGGGAGGTTCTTGCTCTTCGCCGCCTGGCGGCTGCTCCATGCGGCGAACGCCAAAAAGAACAGGATCAGCGGCGCGAGAAAGATCAACGCGGCAATCACATTCACGTGCAAGCTGCGCGCCAGTTGCAATAGAGGCACCACGATCAACGCCATGCGCACCAGCAAACTGGTGGACATCAGACGGTAGGTCAGCGAATATTGCGCGGGGTCGGTATCGCGCAATGTCATGCGCTCCGCGTAGGCCCGGCCGAACCATTCGCTGGAGGCCGGCCGGAACAGCAGCACCCATACGGCCACGCTCATGGCGATCAGCCCGATGTCGTCCAATTCCATTGGGCCGCCGTGCAGCCAGCTCCAGGCCGAGACGGCTGCCTCCAGAACGTCGATCGCCACGTAGGTCATCCGCGCGCCCGCATAGCCGCCCGACAGCGTCGCCAGCAGCAATGCCTGGAATAGCGTCATGCTCAGGGCCAAATAAATTTCGGCCGTGCCCCCGGCCTTGGTCCATCCCTGGTAAACCACCAGGCCAAGGTTGAGCGCCAGGTTAAGCCCCGCCAGCCAGATCCCCGCCTTGAGTAAAGCCGGTTTTTCCGGCGGAACGATTTTCTTCATTCTTGTTCTCCCGTTTATAAAAAGCAGCCCAGCAGTTCGGGCGGAGGGCCAAGAGCTGGCGGGCTTTCATGAGCGGCGTGATGGCGTCCAGACCAGGCTCGCGAAACAATGGCGGGCTATCCCCGATGATCTCGGCGGCGCATTCCCGTTTTTCATGTCTTGCGCAATCGGCCCTTCACGACCGGGGCAACAGGCGCTTCTGAAGGCGCACCCTGATCCGGCTTTTTCACCGCTTCATCATCAAACCCCAGCTTGCCTTCCATGATGAACTCGCGCTTGGTGGCGGCGCGCTTGCCGGTGATCAGGTAGTAGCCGCCCAGGCCGACGAAGGCGATGCCGCCGAGCAGCGGCTTGATGTCGAGTGGCTTCTTGTCCACTGCAACGGCATAGAGGATGAGCGCGCCCAAGACGACGGCCACGCCTCCCGTGATGCGACTGTTCATTTTTATGCTCCCGGTATTTGAATTGTGATTGGAGCGTCGCGTATTGGCTGCGACTGCCCGGCCACTATGAATCAAGCCCCGCCAAAAATCAACAAGACTCGATTGCCCGCCTGTCTACAGAGGAGAAATTTTCGCCCCGCCAACTAAACATGGATGATTTCTCTCGCAGCCGGCAATCATCCACACTTAGTCGTCCGACTTCCGTATCTTAGAAACCATAGCGTTACTAATACGAAAGGCCGAAATGAAACCCCTCACCGACCGCCAGGAGCGGTTCGTCCACGAATACATCATCGACCAGAACGCCAGCGCCGCCGCCGGCCGCGCGGGGTATTCGCGCAACACGCGCGGCACGCAGGCGGCGCGGCTGATGGACATGCCGCAGGTGCGCGAGCGCATTGTGGTGGAGCTGGCGGAGTTGTACGCGGGGCTGAAGCTCGATGCAATGGAGGTGTTGCGCGCGCAGTTGCGGGCGGCGAGGTTCGACCCGGCCAAGCTGTTCGACGCGGCGCAGGCGCCGATTCCGCTGGAGGCGCTGGACGAGGAAACGCGCGGCGCGCTGACGGTGACGTACTCGCTGCGCCGCAGTGGCGACCATGTCATGCATGTGCGGCAGACGCCGCGCCATGTGGCGCTGGCGGCGCTGCAAAAGCGGCTGGATGCGTTTGCCAAGTTGCAGAACGAAACCTTCGCGCAAAGTCTGGCGCAGGATGAGCGCGAGCGGGAGGCGGCGCGGGGGAGGGGGGCGGAAGATAGCCCCAGGGCGCCGGTGTTCAACCTGCGCTTCGACCTGCCCGCGCAGGTGGCGGCAGCGCCTGCCGAGGCGCCCGCCGCTGTTCCTGTGCCGATGGCCGCGTCCGCTGCGCCTGTTGCGGCGGTCGCGCCCGCCGTTGCACGCGCATCGACCGCCGCACCCGCCGCCGCGCATGCATCGACCGTCACGCCGGCGCCCGCAACGGCAACCGCGCCCGCAGCGGCAACCGCGCGCGCGACGGTAACCGCGCAGCCCGAGGCGCGCGCCGCCGCCGTGGCGGCAATCGCGCCGCAGGCAGCGGCGGCACAAGCAGCCGCCACTCCCGCGCCCGCCGCCGCCCAGGAAGCGCCAGACCCGGACGCGCCGCCGTCCCCCTTCGAGCCCGGCTACGATTGCAAGAAAGACCCGAACGCCGCCTACGGCGGCCGCTGGATCGCCTGGAACAAATACCAGCGCGATAAAAAGATGCGCGAGTTGCAGGCGGCGGAAGAGGCCGCTGCCGCCGCTGCCGGCGCGCCGCCGAATATGCGCATCGGCCCCGGCAAGCGCGTCATGCCGCGCATGGAGCCCGGCTACAACCCGCCCTGGCTGCGTGACAACCGGCCGCAGTTCGCCATCGGGGCCGGGGAGTTTTATTTCAGCGGGGAGGAGCCGGATTGAGGGGCGGTGCGGTGAGGCGTTAGGGGTGCGGCACGGCCGGGTGAGGCGCAGCGCAGGAAATCGGGGTCGGATTGAGTCACCCCGTTTTTTGCGGCTTCATCGCAAAAAATGCTCTGACCGCCGATTTCCGGGTTGCGGAGTGAGGGAGCTTCGCAATCTGCTGTCGGAGATTTCCAAACATGGTGAAGCTTGCAGCCCGCGTCACTCCGAATTCGGAAATCGGCGGTCGGA
>DATAZV010000301.1:0-19901 GCA_036271855.1 Burkholderiales bacterium | reverse complement strand
CATGCTGGACTTTTCCAACCTCCTGCAGCAGGGCAATGCCTGGCTGTTCATTCCCAGCGCGGTGTTGCTGGGCGCGCTTCACGGCCTGGAGCCGGGCCACTCGAAAACCATGATGGCGGCTTTCATCGTCGCCGTGCGCGGCACCGTGGGCCAGGCGGTGCTGCTCGGCCTGGCCGCCACGCTCTCCCACACCGCCGTGGTGTGGGCGGTGGCGCTGACCGGCATGTATGTCGGGCGCGGCTGGGATGCGGAGACCACCGAGCCGTACTTTCAGGCGGCTTCGGCCGTGCTGAGCATCGCGGTGGCATTGTGGATGGTCTGGCGTACCTGGCGGGAGACACATGCGGAACACGGGCACGATCACGCGCACCATCACGATGAAGCCAGGCGCATCGACACCGGCCACGGCATGGTGCGCCTGGAGGTGTTCGAAGACGGCGTGCCGCCGCGCTTTCGCCTGTTTAACGAGAGCGGGGGTCAGGCATGGGATGCCGGACACGTGGGCATAGAGACCGTGCGGCCGGACGGCACCCGGCAGTCCTTCGCCTTTGCGCAGCGGCCGGGCTATCTGGAGTCGGTCGACGAGATTCCCGAGCCGCACGAATTTACCGCGCGCCTGCGCCTGGGCCACGCAGACCATAGCCACGACTACGAAGTGGAGTTCAGCGAGGACGAACATCACCATCATCACGGCGGCGAAGCGGGGCTGGACGTGGGCGGCGCCGGCTTCCAGGACGCGCACGAGCGCGCGCACGCCAGCGACATCAAGCGGCGCTTCGCCAACCGCCATGTGACGACCGGGCAGATTGTCATGTTCGGCCTGACCGGCGGGCTGATCCCCTGCCCGGCTTCGATCACCGTGCTATTGCTGTGCCTGCAATTGAAAAAATTCACCCTGGGCGCCGGGCTGGTGCTGTGTTTTTCCATCGGCCTGGCGCTGACCATGGTCACCACCGGCGCGCTGGCGGCGTTGAGCGTGAAGCATGTGTCGAAGCGCTGGAGCGGCTTCGACGGCCTGGCGCGCAAGGCGCCGTATTTTTCCAGCGCGGTGATTCTGCTGGTCGGCTTCTATGTGGGTTACCAGGGGCTGCACGCACTGGCGCGCTGAGCGCGACGCGCGGGCGCGGGCGGAGGCGCTTGTGCGAATTTGAATTCGATAGTATCTTTCGGGTTCCGGGACTTCCGCAGACTCCCGGCTTTCAGGCGGTGTCCAATCGCCCAAGTTCTGCGTGTGCTCAGGGCTCACCCATGGACACCGTATTCGCTGGCGCCAGCCACCCCGTTTTTCAGAAGAACCTGAATTAAAGGTGGTGCCGGCGCGCGCCGTATTTTTGCGCGCCTGTATCACTCGTGATGGGGGGATCGACAGGATCCCCCGGGATTTACCTCCGAGACGGTGCCCCGTCCAATTCCTGCAAGCGTTGCGCGCTTAAGCGTGGGCACTGTCTATACCGCAGTCGGACATCGCCCGCGCGCCGAGCAATCGGCGGCGGCAACGCCTCTCAATCCTGCAATTGGAGGCAACAACATGCGGTACCAACTGAAACAGATTTACTGCCGTCCCTGGACCCTGGCGGGCCTTTCGCTCGTGCTGATGGAAAGCCACTACGAGAACAATTACGGCGGGGCGCTGCGGCGCCTGAACGCGATCACCGAGCAGCTGGAGTCGCTCGATTTCGCCACCGCGCCGGTGTACCTGATCAACAGCCTGAAGCGCGAGGAGCTGATCGCGCTCAACTCCACCGTGCTGCATGAACTGTTTTTCGCCAGCCTGGGCGGCGAGGGCAAGCTCAACGCGGTGATGAACGAGGCATTGGCGCGCGACTTCGGTTCGGTGGACCGCTGGCGCACCGAGTTCCGCGGCATGGGCTATGCGCTGCGCGGCGGCTCCGGCTGGGTGGTGCTGGCCTACCAGCCGGGCACCGGTCGCCTGATCAACCAGTTTGCCTCCGAACACAGCCAGGCGCTGGCCGGGGCGATTCCGATTCTCGCGCTGGACATGTACGAGCACGCCTATCACATCGACTTCGGCGCCAACGCCAATGCCTATGTCGATACCTTCATGCGCAACATCGACTGGAGCGCGGTGGCCGGGCGCTATGAAGACGCGGCGAAGGTCGCGCCGCCGCGCCCGCTGGTGCAGGAGGAGTTCAAGGATGTGCCCGGGGTGGATATCGAGGAGGTGCGCGGCATGATCAAGGCCGGCCAGGCGGTGCACCTGATCGACGCGCGGCCGCGCCACTTCGTTTCGCGCACCCACGACATCGCCGAGGGCGCCACCTGGCGCGACCCGGAACGGGTGCAGGAGTGGATCGGCGAGATTTCGCGTACCGAGCCGGTGGTGGTGTATTGCGCCTACGGCTTTCACGTCGGCTGCGGCACCACGCGGGCGCTGCGCGATGCCGGCATCGATGCGCGCTACATGAAGGTCGGGCACTCGGGCTGGAAGGCGATCGGGGGCGGCATCAAGATGTATCCGTGATCGCCATGCAGCACGCGTAGTTCGCAATGTAAGGGCGGGCCGGCGACCATCGCCGCCCCGCCTTTAGCCGGGTCCACCGCAGACACCCGGTACACAAAGACAATCCTGGTCCCAAGTCCTGCTCCGTTTCCTTTACAGGAAGGAGTATGTATGTACGCTGTAAGCATCAACAAAATCCGCCGGGCGATTTTCGCCGCCCTGCTTTCGGCCGCCGTCGCGGCAGCAAGCGATAGCCCGATCTTCTTCGCCGCCGCCCACGCCGCCGACAAGGAGGCGGCGCGTGACATGGCTTCGGGCGGGCGGCCCGGGCGCCTGCCGCCGGGCTGGACTGTCGGCAAGCTGCCGGTGCTGCACTATCGCGAGGACACGGCGCGCAACCGCGTCTGGCTACTCGCCGCCGACGGCGTGCACGTCTTTGTGCTTGGCACGCGCAAGGAAATCGGCCACGCCGTGCTGAAGGACTGGATCTGGGCCGGCGACCCCTACGGCTGCGCGCCGGACCTGGTGCTCGGCCCGGATGGAGAGGCGCTGGTGTCGAGCGACGTTTCGCCGACGCTGTGGCGGGTCGACCCTATCACCTTCGCGGTAACGCGCAAGGACCTCGCGCTGGATCACGATACCGACAAGGATGTGGGATTTTCCGGGTTGGCCTATTCGCAGGAACAGGGCGCGTTTTTCGCCATCAGCCACTTCCACGGCTCGCTGTGGCGCATCGGCCCGCAGTTGAGGTCGGCGCAAAAAATCGTGCTGACCCGGCCGGTGCCCGGGGCTTGCGGACGCAGTGCCGTTTCACCGGCGATGAGCTGGAGCAAGCACCGGCCCGCCAGCCTGTGCATCAACAGCGAGCGTGGCACCCGGCAGGTCAATCTGGCGCCCGATCTGCGGTCCGGCGCAGTGGTGGCGGGGTCGTGCGAAATCGAGGATTGACGCGACAGGGCGGAGGGGCATTGGGCTTGTTCGATCCGGGCTCCTTTGATTCGCACGCTGGCCGCCCTCGTTGGCCGGGTGTTGCCGTTTCCGTCTCTAAGATGCGGTGACGCCGGCCAACGCCTGCGCGGGCCGCAAGGAATAAAGTGGCCACGGCGATTGTTTGCCGTGCAGGCGCCCAAGGGGGGGCTTGGGAGAGAAAATGGGAATGCATTTGGGGCTGGTCGCCGTCAAGGCGCCGCTGGCGCGGCTGGTGGATGTGTTCGCCAAGGTCTGGCCCGAGCTGGAGATCGTCGCTTCGAAAACCGGCTTTCGCGATGCCGGCGGGGTATTGACGTGGGTAAAGGAGAATGAGCATTTCGTCTCTTCGCGGGGGGCCACGCCGGAGAACCCCGGAACCCTGTGCCTGCTGTTCGCTCAGGATGGCCCGTGGGCGATCATGATGGACTCTTCCTGCACGCTGGCGGGGGACGAGGAGGCGTTGCCGCGGCTGGGCGAGTTGTGCCAGGGGACGCTGCTTTCCTTCGTGGTCGAATCCAGCGGCGGCTGCGCCTATTTTTCGCACTACGAATCGGGCGAGCTGCGGCGCTCGATCAGCAACGACGGTGCGGAGGTGGAATTCGAAGGCGAGGCGCTGGCGCAGGAAGAGGGCATCGACACCAGCGGCTATTACATGGACGAGACCGAGGCGCTGATGCGCGCCTTCGGCCTCTCGGCCGTCGAAAGCCTGCCGGACCCTGCCACCACCACCGCCATCGCGGTGGCCGACCGCACGGACTACAGCCAGTTCAGGCGCGCCCCGGCCGGCGGGCAGGCGCGGGCGCAAAAGCCGTGGTGGAAATTCTGGTGAAGTGAAAGGGGGCCTGACGCGAATACGTCAGCCCCAGCCAGCCCTCAATCGCCTCAGCCGGCAAACACCAGTTGGCTCAGGCGCTCCGGATCATCCAGCAGTTCCGCACTGGCACCGTCGAAGGTGATGCGCCCGCGGTTGAGCACCAGGGCGCGCTGGGTGACTTGCAGCGCCAGCTTGGCCGATTGCTCGACCAGTATCACCGTGAGGTCTTCCTCGCGCACCAGGCGCTCGATCGCCTGCAGCAGTACGTCGACGATCACCGGGGCCAGGCCTTCGAGCGGCTCATCCAGCAGCAGCAGGGTGGGGTTGCCCATCAGGGCGCGGCCCATCGAGAGCATTTGCTGCTCGCCGCCGGAGAGCTGGGTGCCCATGTTGGCGCGGCGCTCGGCCAGGCGCGGAAAGAGTGCGTAGACGCGTTCCAGCGACCAGCGGCCGGGGCGGGCGGCGACGCGCAGGTTTTCTTCCACGGTGAGCGAGCCGAAGATGTCGCGGGTCTGCGGCACGTAGCCGATGCCGGCGCGGGCGCGCTCGTGCGCCGGGCGCTTTTCGATTGGCCTGCCGCGCAGCTCGATGCGCCCGGAGTGGAAGGTGGTGTGGCCCATGATGGTGGCCAAGAGCGTGGTCTTGCCGACGCCGTTGCGCCCGAGCACGGCGAGCGAGCCTTTTTCTTCCAGGGCGAAGCCGACTTCTTCCAGCACCTGGGTGGCGCCGTAGCCGGCGTTTACCTGGTCGAGTTTGAGGGCCTCAGACATGGCGCTCCCCCAGGTAGACTTCGCGCACGCGCGGGTCGGCGCCGATTTCGGCCGGCGTGCCTTCGCACAGCACCTCGCCCTGCACCAGCACGGTGATGCGGGCGGCAAAGCGGAACACCAGGTCCATGTCGTGTTCGATGATCAATATCGCCATCTCTGTCGGCAATTGCGCCAGGGCTTCGAGGATGCGTTCCGACTCCAGCGAGGGCACGCCGGCCGCCGGCTCGTCGAGCAGCAGCACCTTCGGCTTGAGGCCCAGCGCGATGGCGATTTCCACCAGGCGCTGCTTGCCGTAGGGCAGGCCGTTCACCTCGCGCGCGGCTTCGTCGGCGATGCCGACGGAGGCGAGCAGGGCCATGGCCTCGTCGCGCACCTCGGCATGGCGCGCGGCCGGGCGCCAGAAGCCGCCGGCGACGCCGATGCGCTCGGCCACGCCCAGGGCGACGTTGTCGAGCACGCTCATGTTGCGGAACAGGGTGTTGATCTGGAAGGTGCGCCCGAGGCCGCGCTTGACCCGGCGCGCGGCGTCCAGGCGGGTAATGTCAACGCCTGCCAGCAGCACCTGGCCGGAGGAAGGAGCGAGGCGCCCGGTGAGCAGGTTGACGAAGGTGGTCTTGCCGGCGCCGTTGGGGCCGATCAGGGCGTGGCGCGCGCCGGGCTCGAGGCGGAAGTTGATTTTTTCCGCCACCGTGAGAGCGCCGAAGCGCTTGCACAGGGCGCGGGTTTCGAGCGCGGCGTTCATGCTTTTCTCCGCAGGCGGGCCAAGGCCGCATCGACGATGCCGAGCAGCCCGCCGCGGGCGAACAGCACCACCAGCACCAGCATCAGGCCGATGCCGAAATACCAGTATTCCGGAAACTGCTTGGCCAGGTAGTCCTGCGCGATCAGGTAGACAATCGGCCCGACGAAGGCGCCGTACATCCGCCCGACGCCGCCGAGGATCAGCATCACCAGCAGTTCGCCGGAAGGCTCGAAGCCCAGCACGTTGAGGCCGACGAACTGGTTGGCTTGGGTCAGCAAGGCGCCGGCCACGCCCGCCAGCAGCGCCGAGAAGGTGTAGACCAGCAGCAGGCGCAGGTAGACCGGCGCGCCGATGGCCTGCATGCGCACGCTGTTGTCGCGGATGCCGGTGAGGCTGGCGCCGAAGGGCGAATAGACCAGGCGGCGCACCAGCCACCAGCCGATCAACAGCGACGCTAAACACCAGAGGTAGGCGGTCTTGCCGTACAGGTCGAACTTGAACAGGCCGAGGATGGGGGCGATGGTGACGCCCGACAAACCGTCGGCGCCGCCGGTGATCGAGTTGGCCTTGTTGGCCACTTCCAGGCAGAGCGCGGCAATCGCGAGCGTAAGCATCAGTTGCGCCAGCGCCCTGGTGCGCAAAATCACCGCGCCGGTGGCCAGGCCGAGCAGGCCGGCGCCGGCCCCGGCCGCGGCCAGTTGCAGCATGGGGTCGTTCACCCCCAGCTTGGCGGAGAGCACGCCGGCGATATAGGCGCCGCTGCCGAAAAAGGCGGCGTGCCCGAGGGTGACGATGCCGGCGTAGCCGACAATCAGGTCGAGCGACAGGGCGAACAGGATGTAGGTAAGGATGCGCGCGCCCAGGGCGAGATAGTCGGGCAGCACGAAAAAGGCTGCGAGGGCGACGACCCACGGCAGGTATTCGGTGGCGCGCAGGCCCGGTTTGGCGCTGTAGCCGACAGGATGTTTCATGTCCGCTTCCCGAACAGGCCGGCGGGGCGCCACAGCAGGATGCCGATGGTGGCCGCGTAGATGAAAAAGGCGCCCGCCTCGGGCACCCAGTATTTGCAGGCGGTGTCGGTGATGCCGATCAACAGCGCGGCGATGAAGGGCCCGCGCAGGCTGCCCAGGCCGCCCACCGAAACCACGATGAGGAAGTACACCAGTTGCTCGAACGGGTAGGTCGGCTGGATCGCCACGATGTCGGCGCCCAGCGCGCCGCCCAGGCCCGCCAGGCCGCTGCCCACCGCGAAGGTGATGGTGAACAGGCGCTTTGTGTTGATGCCGATCGATTGCGCCATCTGGCGGTTGTCCACCGCGGCGCGCACCATCGCGCCCCACAGGGTGCGCTCGACGCCGAACCAGAGGGTGGCGATGATGCCGCCGGAGAAGACGATCAGGAACACGCGGTAGACCGGAAAGTCGCGACCGAACAGGCTGATCTGGCCCTTGAGATAGTCCGGCAGCAGCACCGGCGATTGCAGGGTGCCGAAGGCCATGCGCGCGGCGGCCACCGACATGAAGATCAGGCCGATGGTGAACAGCACCTGCTCCAGTTCGGAGGCGCCGTACAGGCGCGAGTACAGCAGGCGCTCGAACACCACGCTGACCGCCGCCACCAGGATGAAGGAGAGGGCCAGCGCCAGCGGAAACGGGATGTTGAAGCGCGACAGGCAGGTGGTCAGCACGTAGCCGCCGGCCATCGCGAAGGCGCCGTGCGCCAGGTTGGTGAAGCCCATCAGGCCCATGGTGACGGACAGGCCGACGGAGATCACGTAGAGGATCATGCCGTAGGCCACGCCGTGGAAGGCGACGCTGACCAGCGAAGAGAGCAGGGCTTGCATTAGCGCACTGGCACCATCGGGAAAATGCGGGGAAAAATGCGGGAAAACCCGGAAAAACGCAGAAGAACGGGCCGCAGACCCCGATTGTAAAGGCCGAGGCGTAAAAAAAGCCCCCGCCGCAAAGCACTTGCGTGGGGGCTGCCAGCCTTGCTTACTTCTTCTTGTCCATTTCCTTCAGCGGGTCCTTGATGCCGGTGCTCAGGGTTTCGATTTCGACGTTGGCCAGGTGGCCGTCGACCTTTTTCACTTCGCGCAGGTATTCCGGGTTGATGACGTCGCGGGTTTCCGGGTCGATGGCGAAGGCGCCGCGCGGGCTGTCGCTGCTCTTCCAGTTTTTCAGCAGTTCCATCGTCTTGTCCGGATCGATCTTGCCCTTTTGCTCGCGGATCACATGGAAGATCGCGTCCATCGCGTCGTAGGCGTCCACCGCCATGAACCCCGGCCACAGGTTGGCGCCGAACTCCTTCTTGTAGGCGGCGACGAAGGCCTTGTTGGCGGGACGGTCGGCGTTGGCCGAGTAGTGGTGGGCGGAAACCACGCCCAGCGCCACGTCGCCCATGCCCTGCAGTTCCTCGTCGGTGACGATGTCGCCGGTGCCGATGTACTTGATGCCGGCCTTGCCGAGGTCGAGGTCGCCGAAGGCCTTCATCATCGAGGTGGCCTGCTTGCCGGCCGGGTTGAAGGCGAACAGCACGTCGGGCTTGGCGTCCTTGATGCGCTGCATGAAGGGCACGAAGTCGGGGTTGGCCAGCGGGATCTTGACGTCGCCGACCATGGTGCCGCCGCCTTCCTTGAAGCCGCGCGCGAAGCAGTCGGCCGCCTCATGGCCGGGGGCGAAATCGCTCACCGCGGTGTAGGCCTTCTTGTATTTTTTCGCCGCCCACTGGCCCAGCGGATACGCCGACTGGCACAGGGTGAAGGAGACGCGCGCCATGTAGGGGTTGTTCACCATGATCTTGGCGCCGGCCGCGTTCATGCTGATGTAGGGCACCTTGGCTTCGGTGGTGAGCGGGGCGATCGCCGCCATGTTCGGCGTCCACACGAAACCGGTGAGGAGATTCACCTTGTCGCGCACGATCAGCTCCTGCGCCACGCGCTTGGCGGTGTCCGGGTTCGGGCCGGTGTCGTCGCGGGTGATGATCTCCACCTTGACGCCGGGCGGCAGCTTGCTGCCGTTGAGCTTCATGTACAGCTTGACGCCCTTGTCGAGCTGGTCGCCCTGGGCGGCGCCGGGGCCGCTGTAGGTGCTCATAAAGCCGATTTTCACCGTCTGCGCCGCCGCCGGCAGGGCCAGGCCCAGGGCGAGCGCGGCGATGCCGGCGCGGATGCTTGCTTTTTGTCTCATAAGGTCTCCTCGTTCGAAATATGAACGCTGGAGAGCCCCCAGCGTCAGCCGCCCAGTTTATCAAGTTCGCGGCCCGCGGGCGGCCCGCGCATTCCCCTGCAATAACGGACCTTCGCGGCAGGGCTTGACTTCGCCGTTACCTTTCTTTATATTCAACTTCATGGTTGAATATCTGCCTGGACAAAAAAACCCTGCCAACGCCACCCGGGCCACCGCCGGGCTGGACGCCGCCTTCAGCGCGATGGCCGACCCGACGCGGCGCGCCATCCTGGCGCGCCTGGCGCTGGCGGACGCCCGGGTGACCGAGATCGCGGGGGATTTTCCGCTGTCGCTGAACGCGATTTCCAAGCACATCAAGATGCTGGAGCGGGCCGCGCTGGTGCGCCGCGAGGTGCGCGGCCGCGAGCATGTGCTTTCGCTCAACGCCGGGGCGATGGCGGGGGCGGCGCAGTGGATCGATTACTACCGCCAGTTTTGGGACGACCGGCTGGCGTCGCTGGAAAATTTTGTGATCAACCGGCGCCAAGCCGCGAAAAAAGGAAACCGCCCATGAGCGCAGTCGCCAACATTCCCACCGTTATCGTCAGGCGGCGCATCGCCGCTTCGGCCCAGGAGCTGTTCGATGCCTGGCTGGACCCGGCCGCCCTGGCGCAGTGGTTTCGCCCGGAGGCCAGCGGCAGCATGCTTTCGACCGTGACGGTGGATGCGCGGGTGGGCGGCGGGTTCGACATCGTGATGCACATTCCTTCGCGCAGTTGCGAAGGCGGAACAGCGGGGCCGCCGCACCATTTCGGCATCTACCAGGTCATCGAGGCGCCGCGGCGCCTGGTGTTCACCTGGAATTCGTACCACGACGGCCAGACGGATTCGCTGGTGACGGTGGAGTTTCACCCCGAGGGCAAGATCACCGAGGTGGTGATCACGCACGAGCGCCTGCCGGAAGACCGCCGCGACGGGCATGCCGCCGGGTGGACCGAGCTGCTCGGCTCGCTGGAAAAAGTCTTTACCGCCTGAGGCCGGGCGCCCGGCCTTGGGCGCCGGCGGGGGCTTCAGGAGCCGAGCTTGCGCATCAGCACGGGCGGGGTGACGTGCGGCGGCGGCGTATGGCCGTGGTCGTGGCCATGCCCGGGGCGGCGGTTCACCGCCACCAGCACCGGCACGCCGTAGCCGCTGCTGTAGTCGTTGCCGTAGACGCAGTCGATGCGGTGCTGCGCCACGCATTGGTCGTAGAGGGACTGCATGCGCGCCTCTTCGGCCTTCAGGCTCTGCTGCTCGTCGGCGGCGGCCTGGCGGGCGAGCTGCTGACGCAGTTCGTCATTGTCGCGGCGCGCGCGCGAGGCGCTGATGTCGTTGGCCAGCTCGCGCTGCCGGCGCTCGCGCCAGTAGAGCGCCTCTTCGGTACCGGCGGCCGAGGCCACCACGACATTGGCCGAGGGCGAGGCGTTGATGGCCGCCACCCGGTCCGTTGCCGGCGGCTTGGTGGTGGTGTAGTTGGTGACGCCGTTGGCGTCGACCCATTTGAAGACGGTCTGCGCGCCGGCAAGCGTCGGCAGGCCGAGGGCCGCCACCAGCAATACGTGAATGGGTTTCACGGTGTTCTCCTGTGAAGTCGGCCGCTGCAACGGCTGTTTTACGTGTTTGACGGATTCTGCAACGATTTTGCCGTCCTGTGCCAACAAATCACCCACACCGGCCCGGTTTTACCTATCTTTACCTCCGCTTACACTTATTGGCGACACTGGCGGCTTCATCGACGCAGGCGGACCTAAGGGGATCAGCTAGAAACCCCTGCCCGCCCCTAGCAGGCCGTTTTGTCCACCTTCACCTGCAGCGCCATCTTTTCGATCAGCCAGGCGCGCGCCGCGCGGCGGGTCTGGCGCAGGGCGGCGACTTCAGGGAGCTTGTCGGCGGCGCCGGCCTTGCCCTTGTTGCGGGCTTCGATGTCGGCGGCGTGGCCGAGGTAGAGCTCGCGCGCCACGCGCAGCTCGCGCATGGCGGCCTGGCCGCTGCTGCCCAGCCATTCGAGGTAGGGCGGCGATTTGAACAGGGCTTCGGCCTGGCCGGCGGGCAGCGGCTGGTCGGCGATGTATTCGAGGATGTAGGGGTAGTCGAGGCCCTTGCGGTAGAGGTAGATGAAGCCGAAGGTCTGGCGCGCCCAGTCGATCTCCTGCGGTTTGTAGCGCCCGTCGGGAACGAAGTACTCGTGGCCTTCGCCGCACAGCGGGCCGCCGCGGGCCAGCAGCAGCAGGCCGGGCGGTGCGGTGACCTTGGACGACTGGGCGAGCACGGGCGCGAGCTGGGAAGCAAAAGCGAGGGCGATGAGCAGGCGGCGGCGGGAGTGCGTGGGCATCGCGGCTTTTTGTGATTGTTCCGTCGCGCAATTTACCCCAAGTGCGGGCTTGGCGCCGCGGCCGGGTGATCCGCCGCGGAGGTCAATCCGGAATCGGCTAAACTTCCGCGAGCCTTGCAACCCCAGAACAAATAGCGGGCGCCCCGCGTCGTGCAATGCGCGAGCAGCGCGCGTCCCCCAGGAGACAGCCATGAAACGCAGCATCGACCGTTTTCTCACCACGCACACCGGCAGCCTGCCGCGCCCGGCGGACCTGATCGACATGATGTTCGCCAAGGAGAGCGGCATTCCGGTGGAGCCCAATGCCCTGGCGGCGCGCGTCAAGTCGGCGGTGGCCGAGGTGGCGGCCCTGCAGGCGAAGGCGGGGGTGGACCTGGTGAACGACGGCGAGATGAGCAAGCCGAGCTACGCCACGTATATCAAGGACCGCCTGGGCGGATTCGGCGGCACCGGCAATACCTTTGTGTACCAGGACCTGGCGGCCTTTCCGGTGCTGGAGCGCAAGGTGTTCGGCGACCCGGGCCGCTCGCGGCGCAAGACGCCGGCGTGCAACGCGCCGATCACGGTGGTGGATGCGCAGGCGGCGGTGACCGATACCGAAAACCTGCTGGCGGCCTTCAAGGCGGTGAAGGGTATTGATGCGGCGCAGGAAACTTTCATGAGCGCGGCTTCGCCGGGGGTGATTTCGCTGTTCTTTCGCAACGATTACTACAAGAGCGAAGAAGACTACCTGCACGCGATTGCCGAGGCGATGCGCCACGAGTACGAGGCGGTGGCGAAGGCCGGCATCACCCTGCAGATCGATTGCCCGGACCTGGCGATGGGCCGGCACATCCAGTATGCCGATTTGCCCACTGCCGAATTCCGCAAGCGCGCGCAAATGCATGTGGAGGCGCTGAACCACGCGCTGGCGAATATTCCGCCCGAGCAATTGCGCATGCACGTGTGCTGGGGCAACTACGAGGGGCCGCACCATTGCGACGTGGCGTTCTCCGAGATCATCGACATCGTGTTCTCGGCGCGGCCGCATGCGATTTCCTTCGAGGCGGCCAACCCGCGCCACGCGCACGAGTGGACGCTGTTCGAAACGGTGAAGCTGCCCGAGGGCAAGGTGCTGATCCCGGGTGTGCTGGAGTCGAAGACCAATTTCATCGAGCATCCGGAGCTGATCGCGCAGCGCATCGGCCATTACGCCAACCTGGTCGGGCGCGAGAACGTGATCGCCGGCAGCGATTGCGGTTACGGCACCTGGGTGGGGCAGGCGGCGGTGGACCCGGACGTGGTGTGGGCCAAGCTCGGCGCGATGGCCGAGGGGGCGCGGATTGCGAGCAGGAAGTTCTGGAAGTAAGAAGCGATTCCGCGGAGTACCGTCACCTTGAGCAAAGCGAAGTATGCGGTGCCTTATTCCCCTAAAAAATAATCAACGGAGGAGCAAAATGAAACAATCGTTCGCACGTATCGCCGGCCTTCTGGCGGCACTCGTTTTATCCGCCTGCGCAAGCAGCCCGCGTGGGCCGGGCTGGACCACGCTGATCGACGGCACCAGCGGCATGGACAACTTCGTGGTCTCCGGCAGTGCCGCCAACTGGCGCGCCGAGGACGGCGCGATCCAGGCGGACAAGGCGCCGTCGAAGGACGTCAGCGTGCTGGTGTCGAAGCAGACCTTCCGCGACTTCGACCTGTATGCCGAATTCTGGGCGGCGGACGACACCAACAGCGGCATCTACCTGCGCGTGCGCAATCCCGCCGCGGTGAGCACGGCTTCAGGCGCCTACGAAGTGCAGATCTGGGACCGCAATCCCAAGACGGAGTACAGCACCGGCAGCCTGGTCAACGTCGCCGCCGTGAAGCCGATCTACAAGGCGGGCGGGCGCTGGAACACCTACGAGGTGCATGCCAAGGGGCCGGAGATCACAGTCAAGTTCAACGGCGTGCAGACCGCGATGGGGATTGACGGACGCTTTCCGGAAGGGCGCATCGGCCTGCAGTTCAACGGCGGGGTGATCAAGTTCCGCAAGCTGCTGGTGAAGCCGCTGTAAGCGGCTTCACGTATACGTTGTTTGCAAAGCCGCCGCGAGGCGGCTTTGTCGCTTCTGCCTCCACCTTGCCCCTACCTTGCCTCACTCCGCCTTCAGCCCCTTGTCGCGAATGATCTTGCCGTAGCGCGCGCCATCGGTATCGATCAGCTTTTGCAGCTCAGCCGGCGTGCTGGCCTGCGGCACGGCGCCTTGGGCGATCAGCTTTTCGCGCATGTCCGGGTCGGCGACGATGGCCTTGACGTCGGCGGCGATTTTGTCGATCAGCGCGGGCGGCGTGCCGGCCGGGGCAATGAGGGCGATCCACGAGCCGGACTCGCCGTTCTTTACGCCGGCTTCGGCCAGCGTGGGCACATCGGGCAGCGCGGGGTTGCGTTTCGCGTGCGTCACCGCCAGGCCCTTGAGCTTGCCGGCCTTGATGAAGCCGGAGCCTTCGAGCACGGAGGCGAACAGCAGGTCGACGTGGCCGGCCATCAAATCGGTCATCGCCGGGCCGCCGCCCTTGTAGGGAATGTGCGTGAGCTTGGTATTGGTGACGAGCTGGAACAACTCGGCGGTGAGATGCGGCGAGCCGCCGAGGCCGGAGCTGGCGACTGTGACCTTGCCCGGGTTGGCGGTGGCGTAGGCGACGAGTTCCTTGACGCTGTTGGGTGGGAAGCTCGGGCTGGCCATCAGCACAAAGGGCAGCTCGCACACCAGCGCGATGGGCGCGAACGCCGTCTCCCATTTGTAGGGCAGCTTGGGGTAGAGATAGGGGTTGATCGATTGCGTGCCGACGTTGGCGATCAGCAGGGTGTAGCCGTCGGGCTTCGACTTGGCGACGGCGTCGGCGCCGATGATGCCGCCGGCGCCGGGGCGGTTTTCGACGATCGCCGTCTGGTTCCATCGCGTCGTCAGTTTTCCCGCCACGGCGCGGGCGGTGATGTCGGTGCCCCCGCCCGGGGCGAAGGGCACGATCAGGGTGACCGGCTTGGCGGGAAAGGCGCCCTGCGCAAATGCCGCGGCGGGCAAGAGCGCGGCGAGGGCGATGGCGAGCAGGGCCTTGGGCGAATTGATGCGCATGTTGTCTCCTTCTTGTGGCCGGCGGGCTGCGGTGAACGCGCCGCCGGTTTTGATTTCGTGCTGGACGCAGCTTAACCCAGGGGAAGCAATGGAGCAGGGCGACAAAGCAGATTCTCCACTGCGTTCAGAATGACATCGGAGGTGTGCAACTCCTCGTACCAAAATGATAATCGTGGAGAACATCAGGGCCCGAGCTCCTTATATTGCTTATTGTCGGGCGGCGGGTTTGCACGGCAGGCTTCGTGGCATAGTGCAGCCATCCAGGCGCCTGCGACCGGCAGTACATCGGAGACGTTCCAGGCCGGTTGTATCGAGTTGCCTGGATTAAAACGATCATAAACGGCCGGAGACAATTCGATGAAGTTTCATCACAAGGGGGCGCTGCGCGCGTCCATGCTCCTGGCTGCCGCCCTCTCGATGGCGGCGATCTTGTCCCCGCGCGCAGCCCTGGCGCAGGCCGACGTTTATCCCAGCAAGCCGATCCGCCTGATCGTCACCTTCGCGCCCGGCGGCAGCGTGGACGTGGTGGCGCGGCTGATCGCGCCCAAGCTGTCGGAAAAATTGGGCCAGCAACTGGTGATCGAAAACCGCGCGGGCGCCTCCGGCATCATCGGCACCGAGGCGGTGGCGACCTCCCGGCCCGACGGCTACACGCTGATGATGCACACCATCCCCTTCGTCGCCAACCAGTTCCTATACGCCAAGGTGCCCTACAGCGTGGCCGACTTCGCGCCGGTCTCGCTCGTCACTTCCTCGCCGGGAATAGTGGCAGTGCACCCCTCCGTGCCGGTGCACAACGTGCGCGAGCTGCTGGCGCTGGCCAAAGCCAAGCCGGGAATGCTGAACTACTCCTCCGCCGGTGCCGGCACCAACCCGCACATCGCCGGCGAGCTGTTCAACATGCTGGGCAATGTCGACATCGTGCCGATCCATTACAAGGGCGGCGGCCCCGCGCTGGCCGCGCTGCTGGCCGGGGAAGTGAGCGTTTCGTTCAACAACATGGCCGAGGCCGCGCCGCATGTGAAGACCGGCAAGATCCGCGCCTTGGGCGTCACCGGCGCCAAGCGCACTCCGGTGTTTCCCGAGCTGCCCACGGTGGCCGAGTCCGGCATCCCCGGTTACGAATTCACCACCTGGAACGGCCTGCTCGCGCCCAAAGGCACGCCGGAGGCCATCGTGCGCCTGCTCAACGACAAGCTCAATGAAGCGCTGCGCTCGCCCGACATGGTGCAGCGCTTCGAGCAGATGGGCCTGGACAATGTGGCCGGCTCGCCCGAGCAATTCGCCGCCCTCCTGAAGACGGAATCGGAGAAGTGGGGCAAGGTGATCAAGCAGCGCAATATCCGCGTCGAGTAACGCGGGCCCGGGTTACTTCGGCACCATCCCCTTTTCCTTGATCACCTTCGCAGCCTCGGGCGTGGACATGAACTTGATCAGCGCGGCGGCAGTGGCTGCTTCCTTGGCAAGCGCGCCAACCCCGGAAGCGAAATCGGTATAGACCTGGATATCTTCCGGCAGCGGCCCGACCAGTTCGGCGCCCGGCTTGGAGAGGATTTCGCTGATCTGCGTGAGCCCGATTTCCACCTCGCCGGCAGCCGCCGCCCCACCCGCGCCGACTTTCGAATCGACCAGCTTGATCTTCGGTTTCAGCGCGTCGGCCAACCCCAGGCGCACAAACAATCCTTTGAGATAGTTGCCGGTCGGCGTTGCGTCGACGAAGCCGATCGATTTGGCGTTGAGCAAGGCGCGCTTGAATGCCTCGGTGGTGCCGATGTCGGGCTTGGCCGCACCGCGCTTGATCGCCACCCCCGCGCCGGAGCGCGCCAGTCCGTGCTGCGTGCCCGCCGCGACCTTGCCCTTCTTGGTGAGGTCGTCGATGCCGCCAGTGGTGAGCACCGCGACGTCAAACGCCGCACCCTTCTCGATCTCGTCCTTCAAGCCCGCGCTGGTGCCGTAGACCAGCACCACCTTGTTGCCGGTGGCTTTTTCGAATTGCGGAGCGAGCACTTCAAGCACGGCCTTGGCGGCGTTGGAGCCCAATACCCTGATTTCGGCGGCGTGGGCATTGGCGGCGAGGGTGGACAGCATTGCCGCGCTGAAGGCGGTTGCGGCGATTGTGCGGACGTTCATTTTGTCTCCTGCTTTTTTTTGATCATTGAAGGGACTTGCGATTTATTGCCCCGCTTACTGATTCAGCAACGGAATGCTCTTGTAATCCTTCCCCGGCGGTATCGACTGCAAATACGCATAGATGTCCGCCAGGTCCGCGTCCGAGAGGATGGCCTTCTGGTACGGCGGCATGGCGCCGTGGCTGTTGCGGATGAATACGGAAATGAAGGAGAGCGGCTTGGGATTGGGCGCCAGGGTGGGGCCGGTGATGCCGCCCTGACCGGCGAAGCCGTGGCATTGCCAGCAGCCGTTTTTGATGAAGGCGGCTTTGCCGGCTTCGGCGGAGGCGGCGTGTGCGACGGGGCCGCAGAGCAGAGCAGCGGTGGAAATGAACAAACGCGCGAAGAGGGACGTGGTGTTTTTCATCTTGTTCCTCTTAACGCGGCTGGGTCCAGACGTTGAGCAGGGCGGGCTGGCCGGACTTGACCACCGCGATGGCTTCTTTCAATGCCGGGCCGAGTTTGGCCGGGTCCTTGATCGGGCCTTTGGCCCACCAGCCCATCGATTCGGCGAGCTTGTGGTATTCGATGTCGGGGTTCTGGATGCTGGTGCCAATCGGCCCGAAGTCGTGGCCGGTGTTGGTGACGCGGTTGCGGAAGTTGGCGACGCGCTGCACGTGCATGGCTTCCTGGTGCCAGCTGCGGTTGTTGTGCATCACCGAGAGCAGGGGGATTTTGTGGCGGGCGGCGGTCCACAGCACGCCGGGGGCGTACATCAAATCGCCGTCGGACTGGATGCTGACGGAAAAGCGCCCGAGGTCGCGGTTGGCCAGCGCGGCGCCGACAGATGCGGGCGCGCCGTAGCCGACGCCGTAGCCGCCGGAGCGGCCCAGCCAGTGGTGGTACTTTTCCATCGGCCAGAGGCGTAGCGGCCAGTTGCTGACGTTGCCTTCGGAAGCGACCAGGGACCAGTCGAGGTCCTTGATCTGGCCGTAGAGTTCCATGCACAGGCGCGCGGTGCTGATGGGGCTGGCGTCCCAGGCGATGGCGGCCTCTTGCCGCGCGCGCACCTTGGCCTCTTCGTGGGTCTTGCGTGATGCTTCGCCGCGTTTGGCAATCGCATCCTTGCGGTCGTTCGGGATGGCAGAGCGCACCGCTTCGATCAGTGCCGGCAGGGTGGCTTCGGCGTCGGCGGCCATCGGCACGTCGATCACCTGGAAGCGCTGGAAGTCCTGGTAGTTGGACTTGGTGTTGAGTTCGACGGCGGTGATGCTGATGAGTTTGGTGTCTTTTTTGATGCGCGTGCCGTTCTGGCCGATGCCGCCGTTCTCGCCGTTGTCGGTGAAGCTGTTGACCGTGGCCCAGAAGTCGGCGAGCTCCATGCCGATGATGACGTCGGCGTTGTTCACCGCGCCCGGCCCGGCGCTTAGGTAATGGGTGCGCGGGAAGTTCATCCGCCCGCCCTGGTCGATCACCTTCGCCTGCAGCAGCTCGGCCAGTTGCACGATGAGGGTGACGCCGTTGGGAGTGCGGGCGGCGCGGTCGACCACGATCACCGGGTTTTGCGCGCCGGCGAGCAGGCGCGCGGCTTCCTTCACGGCGCCGGTATCGCCTTGCGGCGGGGTGGTGGGCACGTAGCGCGGCACCGTGGGTTGCAATGAGGGCGACTCGCCGTGGTGCTTTACCGGCTCCTGCTGCAGGCCGGCGTCGAGCGAGATTGCCACCGGGCCGTAGGGCGGGGTCATCGAGATCTTGTAGGCGCGCACGAAAGACTGGGCGAAATGCGGCAGCGAGACCGGGGTGTCGTCCCACTTGGTGAAGTCGCGCACCAGGGCGTTGATGTCCTGCGCCGAGTGGAAGGTGGGCACGCCGGGCGGCCGGTTGGCCGCGTCCAGCTCGTTGCCGCCCATGATGATCAGCGGCACCCGGTCGCACCAGGCGTTGTACAGCCCCATGCTGGCGTGCTGCAGGCCCACCGTGCCGTGGCACAGGGTCAGGAGCGGCTTGCCGCTGGCCTTGAAGTAGCCGTGCGCCATGCCCACCGCCGACTCCTCGTGCATGCAGGAGAGGAACTCCGGCATCTTGTTGCCGCCGTAGTTGATCAGCGATTCATGCAGGGCGCGGTAGCTGGAGGCGCAGTTGGCCGGCAGGTATTTGATGCCCAGCGACTTGATGACGTCGACCATGAAGTCGGAGCCGGGCACGCCCGCGACGCGCGGCAGTTCCTTGGGCGTGGCGGTTTCGGCTTCGGCTACCTTGCCCGAAGGCGGCAGCGCGGAAGGCGGGCGCGCCTCGGCCGGCGTATCGGCGGCGCGGGCGGCGGGCACGGCTACGGCGGCCGCGCTGGCGGCGACGACTCCGGTGAGGAACTTGCGGCGGTCCGTGGCCGGACTCTTCAGCTTGCGTGACATCGTGGTCTCCTCCACGGCGCTCGTTGGCGCCGGATGCAGCGGATATTAATCCCGATTTGGGCAGCCAAGAGAACCGCAGCGTGGCATGAGCGGTATTACGCCGGACGGAAGCAAGGCGCGCATACTTGCGCAGCGATGGCGGGCAGATTCATTAATTTATTTTTATTTTTCAGGAGAAACCGATGCGCGTCTTCCGACCCTTAAGCCTCGCGGTGGGTCTGGCCCTTTGCGCCGGCTTGTTGCTGACACCGGATTTGCGCGGCGCCCATGCGCAGGCCGCCAGCGCGCCCGCGGACGTCAATGCCTTGAAGGCCGAGGTGGAGGCGCTCAAGCGCCAGGCGCCCGACCAGGCGCATGTGATGATGGACGTCGACTACCATTTCTCCAGCCTGTGGTTCGCCGGCAAGAGCAGGAACTGGCCGCTGGCGGAGTTTTACCTGGGCGAGGTGCGCTCGCACCTGAACTGGGCGGTGCGCATGCGCCCGGTGCGCAAGCTCGGCTCCGGCGCCGACCTCGAATTGCGGCCGATCCTGCAGATGGTGGAAAGCTCCGGCCTGGCCGACGTCAAGGGCGCGATCGAAAAGCACGACCTGCGGGCGTTCGAGCTGGGCTATCGCAACACCATGGGCCAGTGCTACGCCTGCCACGCGGCGGCGGAAAAGCCTTACCTGCGCCTGCGCATTCCGGCGCTGCCGGGGGCGCGCATGATCGACCCGCGGCGGGGACGCGACTGAGGTATTGGCCGGCGCGGCGCTTGCCCGCGCCCAGCCCCCGTCGCGGCCGGCCGGGGGCAAGAATGCCGGCGCTCAAAATCCAAACACTGAGAAAAAGCCGACCAGACTCAGGCTTCCGTAGGCGGTGCAGGGCAGGAGAATCGCCTTCATGATCGGCTGCCTGGTCAGCGGAGCGAATGCGCCCTCGTCGGTCTTTTCGACAAATTCCATGGCGCGCTCGATTTGCTTTGCCGCTACATCGTCCTTGCGCAGGATT
>DATAZV010000300.1:0-3821 GCA_036271855.1 Burkholderiales bacterium | reverse complement strand
CCGGCAATGCGCCTATCTCGGTGCGCACCGCCAAGCACTCGATCCACCGCGGACTGCAGATGGACCTGGACTCCGGCATGCTGTTCGAGATCGAGGCCTACCAGCGCATGGTCGGCACCACCGACCGCAAGGAAGGCATTGCCGCCTTCAACGAAAAGCGCAAGCCGAAGTTCACCGGGCAGTAACCGTTACCCAATAAAAAGCCCGGCATCAGCCGGGCTTTTTGCTTGCGGCAATGGCTACTTGCCGCCGCGCATCTTGCTCAGTTGCGCCATCATTTCCTTGTACAGCGACTCGCCGATCAGCTTGACGTGCTTCTCCACCACCGGCTTGACGCGCTCGCGCATGCGCGCGACTTCGGCCGGGGCGATTTCGTTGACGATGATGCCCTTGCTCTTCACGTCGGCCACCACGCCCTGGTTCATTGCACGCGACTGCGTGCGCTCGTAATCGCGCGCCTCGTTGGCCGCCGCCTGCACCGCTTTCTGGTCGGCCGGCGAGAGCTTGTCCCAGAATTTCTTGCTCATGATCAGGATGAAGGGGTTGTAGGTGTGGTTGGTCAGGCTGAGATACTTCTGCACGTCGAAAAACTTGAAGCCCAGCGCCGCCAGGGTGGGGGTCTGCTGGCCGTCGATCGCCTTGGTTTCCAGCGCCGTGTAAACCTCGGTCACCGGCAGCGGCGTGGCAATCGCGCCCAATGCATTGGTGGTGTCGACGTAAATCGGGTTCTGGATCGCGCGCAGCTTCAGGCCCTGGAAGTCCTCCAGCTTGGTGATCGGATGCTTGCTGTTGGTGGTGGTGAAATAACCGTTTTCCATCCACGCCAGTCCGATCAACCCCTTCTCCGGCAGCTTGGCCAGGATGCCCTGGCCGATCGGGCCGTCGAGCACGGCGTCGGCCTCCTGCGGCGAGTTGAACAGGAAGGGCAGGTCGAACAGGCCGATTTCCTTCACCAGGTTGGCCACGGTGGAGGAGGCGGGCAAGGTCACTTCCAGGGTGCCGGCCTGCAGGGCCGTGGTCATCTGGATGTCGTTGCCTAGCGAGGCATTGGGGAACAAGCGGAAGCTGACCCGGCCATTGGTCTTTTGCTTGGCCAGGTCGGCGAACTTTTGCAGGCCCATGCCCTGCGGGTGCTTGCCGTCGAGCGACAGGCCGATCTTGCCGACCAGGTCTTCGGCATGCACGTTGACGGCGAGCAGCGCGGCCAGCAGGCCTGCGCAAATGCGGAATTTCATCTTCGTCTCCTCGTTGATGGCGGCTTTGTATCGCCGCCTGGGTAGTGCTTGTAACTATTGGCCGTGGATGAAACGGGCCGGGCCGGTGACCAGAATGGGAAATAGTACCAGCAGGAACAGCACTGCCAGTTCCGCCAGCAAAAACGGCCAGATGCCCTTCATGATGTCGTCCATGCTGATCTTCGCCACGCCGCAGGCGACGTTGAGCACCGTGCCCACCGGCGGGGTGATCAGGCCGATGGCGTTGTTCATGATGAAAAGCACGCCGAAATACACCGGGTCGATGTGCGCGGCGTTGACCAGCGGCATCAGCACGGGGGTGAGGATCAGGATGGTCGGCAAAATGTCCATCGCCGTGCCCACCGCCACCACCACCACCATCATCATGAACATCAGCATGGTCGGGCTGTTGATGAAGGGCTCGAGCAGGCGCACCACGTCGCCGGGAATATCGGCCACCGTGATTAGAGCGGAAGAAACCATCGCCGCCGCCGCCAGGAACATCACCACCGAGGTGGTGACGCCAGCACGCAGGAACAGGCTGTAAAGCTGGCGGAATTTCAGTTCGCGGTAAACGAACAAGCCCACCAGCAAGGCATACACCGCCGCCACCACCGATGCCTCGGTCGGCGTGAAAATGCCGCGCTTCAGGCCACCGACGATGATGACGGGCATCACCAGCGCCCAGGCGCCGTCGAAGGCGGCGCGGCCGATCTGCCTCAAGCTGGCGCGCGGCGCCGGCGGCGCGGTGTGCTTGCGCGCCATCACCGCCCAGGTACCGAACAGGGCAGTGGCCATCAACAGACCAGGGACGATGCCGGCGAAAAACAGCTTGGTGATGGACACCCCGCTGATCACGCCGAAAATGATGAAGCCCATTGACGGCGGCAGCACCGGCGCGATCACCCCGCCGGCGGCGATCAGCCCGGCCGAGCGCCGCGTCTCATAGCCGCCCTTGTTCATCATCGGGATCAGGATGGCGGAAAGCGCCGCGGTGTCGGCCAGCGCCGAGCCCGACATGCTGGCCATGATCACCGCACCGATGATGGCGACGAAGCCCAGGCCGCCGCGTATATGGCCGACAAGAGAAATGGCCAGGGCAACGATACGCTTGGACAGGCCGCCGGCATTCATGAACTCGCCCGCCAGCATGAAAAACGGCACCGCCAGCAGCGGGTAGTTGTCGGCGCCATCGATGAACTTCTGTGCCACCAGTTGCGAGTCGAACAGGTCGAGCTGCAGCATCAGCGCAATGCCGCAAATGATCAGCGAAAACGCGATCGGCATGCCGATGGCCATCGCGCCCAGCAGCGACCCCAGGAAAATGGCGATGGTCATGCGCGCCCCTTACCACTGTCGTCGGCGCGAATCTGCGCTTTTAACTGCTCGTCGACTTGCGCCAGGCCTTCGGCCTCCTGCACCATCACCAGTTCTTCGTCGCTGGCCTGGCCGGTAAGCACGCGGTATAGCGATTCCAGCAGCATCAGCGCGATCATCACGCTGGTGACCATGCCGACGCCGTAGACCACCGCCAGCGGCAGCTTGGTCACCGCGGCATAGGCGGTGAGGTTGATCTGCGTGAGCTTCATGCTGCCCCAGAAGAACAGCACGCAGCAATACAGCATCGCAAGGTCGCTGATCACCGCCAGCGCCAGCCGGCCGCCGCGCGGCAGCAGCTTGACCAGCGTATCCACGCCCAGGTGCTCATGGCGGCGCATCGCCACCACCGCGCCCATGAAGGTGAGCCACACAAACAAATAGCGCGACACCTCCTCGGAGGCGGTGATGCCGGAATCGAAACCGTAGCGCAGCACCACGTTGCCGAACACCATGATCACCATGCCGGCGAGCGCCAGCACCACGCCGAATTCAAAAACGCGGACGATGCGGTCGATAAAGGTTTTCAGCACGGGGGCTTTGTCTTGTCGTTGTTGATGCGGCGCCTAGTTTATAGAAATTCGGCGCCCGGGTTGCGCTGCGCACGGCGCAGCCGCGTTTGGTCCGGCACAAATAGAAAAGGCGGCGGGCCAATGCCCGCCGCCTCTTCACTTCTCCTCCCGCGTGAGCGGCTCCCCCCGGTATTCATCTACAGAAGGCCGCCCCCGAACCCGTGGGCCATCTGTGTACGGCACACAGGGTTGCATACCGCCCACCTGCTGTCAATTTGCACTGCCGCAGCACGTTGCGCTCGGACAACGATTTGTTAAACAGGGTAAATTTTTAGCGGAATTGCCCGCCGCCGTCGATGTCGACCACCGTGCCGGAGAGGTAGCTGGCCTTGGCCGAGGCGCAGTAGACCGTGAGGTCGGCGATTTCCTCCGGCTCGCAGATGCGGCCGAAGGGCATGTTGGAAAGCAGCTCTTCCCAGCGCGACTCGTCGCCCAGGGTGGTCTTGGCGCGCGCCTTGGTGAGCGTGATGATGCGGTCGGTGCGCGTGGCGGCCGGGTTGATGCCGACCACCCGCACACCCTTGGCCGTGCTGCCCGCGCCGATGCCCTTGGTGAAGGCGATCAGCGCGGCGTTGCCGGCAGCGCCGCAGATGTAGTCGAACGATGGCTTGATGCCGGCCATGCCGATGATGTTGAC
>DATAZV010000299.1:0-3628 GCA_036271855.1 Burkholderiales bacterium | reverse complement strand
GATGACCTTGTCCATGCCGCGCTCCTTCTCATGACGGACCGTGCCGCCGAATGGAGACAAGCTTGCCAAGCCGGCGCGCCGCGGTCTGTAGGCGCACACCGCTTGCGCTGTCAGCGCTCTCCCGCAAAAAACCAAAAGGCCGCGCAAGAGCGCGGCCTTTCAGGCGGTTTGGCCCGCCTAGCGGACAATCGGCGTGGTCTGGCCGTTTTTCTGCGGCATCATGAAGTCGAAGTCGCAGCCGTCTTCGGCCTGTGTCACGGTTTGCAGGTACAGCTTGCGGTAACCGCGCTGCTTTTCCATTCCGGTCATGATGGCCGGCGGTTGCCAGGCCGCCTTGCGGCGCGCCAGTTCGGCGTCGTCCACCAGCAGGTCTATGCGTCGTGCGGCCGTATCAAGCTTGATCATGTCGCCGTTTTGCACCAGGCCCAGCGGACCGCCGGTGGCGGACTCGGGCGAGACGTGCAGCACGATGGCGCCGAAGGCGGTGCCGCTCATGCGCGCGTCGGAGATGCGCACCATGTCTTTCACCCCCTGCACGGCGAGCTTTTTCGGAATCGGCAGGTAACCCGCTTCCGGCATGCCGGGCGCGCCTTTCGGCCCGGCGTTCTTCAGTACCAGGACGTCGTCGGCCTTTACATCCAGGTCAGGAGAATCGATGCGCTCGGCCAGGTCTTCGAGCGATTCGAACACCACCGCGCGCCCCGTGTGCTGCAACAGTGCCTGGGTGGCGGAGGAATGCTTGATCAGTGCCCCATGCGGCGCAAGATTGCCGCGCAGCACCGCCAGGCCGCCGGTCGGATACACCGGGTCGGCCACGGTCTTGACCACGTGCTGGGTCGGGTCGGCCTCGCTGGCGTCGATCACCTCGCCGAGGGTACGGCCATCGACGGTGAGGGCATCCAGGTGCAGCCAGGGCTTCAACTCGCGCAGGACGGCGTTCAGGCCGCCGGCCTCGTGCAGATGCTCCATGTAGAACTGTCCCGAGGGCTTCAGGTCGACCAGCACCGGCACCTTGCGGCCCAACGCGTCGAAGGCTTCGAGATCGACGGTGATGCCGGCGCGCGCCGCCACCGCCGTCAGGTGGATCAGCGCATTGGTCGAGCCGCCGATCGCATGCAGCACCGTCAGCGCATTGGAAAACGCCTTCGGCGTCATGATACTCAGGGGCTTTACTTCCTTCTCCGCCAGTTTGACCGCCACGCGGCCGGTGGCTTCCGAGGAACGCAAGCGCTCCGAATGCACCGCGGGAATCGCCGCGCTGCCGGAGAGCGACATGCCCATCGCCTCGGTGGTCAGCGCCATGGTGGAGGCAGTGCCCATCACCATGCAGGTGCCGACAGTGGGTGCGAGCTTGGCGTTGATCTCCCAGATTTCCTTGTCATCGACCTCGCCGGCGCGAAATTTTCCCCAGTAGCGCCGGCAATCGGTGCAGGCGCCCAGCCTTTCACCTTTATGGTGGCCGGTCATCATCGGCCCGGTGGGGATCACCACGCAGGGAATATCGGCCGAGGCGGCCGCCATCAGTTGCGCGGGAATGGTTTTGTCGCAGCCGCCGATCAGCACCACGGAGTCGACCGGCTGGGCGCGCATCATCTCCTCGGTGTCCATCGACATCAGGTTGCGCAGGTACATCGAAGTGGGATGGGCGAAAGACTCGGCGATCGAGATGGTGGGGAATACCACCGGCATGCCGCCGCCCTGCATCACACCGCGCTTCACCGCCTCGATGATCTGCGGCACGTTGCCATGGCAAGGGTTGAACTCGCTGCCGGTGTTGGTGATGCCGACGATGGGCCGATCCAGCGCCTCGTCGGAATAGCCCGCCGCCTTGATGAAGGCCTTGCGCAGGAACAGGGAAAAGCCGGCGTCGCCGTATTGCGTGAGGCCGCGCTTGATCCCTTTGGGATTGTCTTTGGATTGGGTCATTGGTCTTGAGCAGTCGATGGCCCGCACATGCCTCGCGCACGCGCCGGGGACCGCCATTTTACGCCGCTCGCGCCCGACTCCGGCGCACGGGACCGGCTCAGCCCTCGAAAGGCTCGGAGATCGGCCCTTGCGGCACCGGTGCCTCGATGCCGCCCTGGGAGTTCGGCCCCTGGGCCGCGCCGGTAACGCGCGCGTATTCCGCCAGCTTTTCCATCACCAGCTTGCGCACCAGCGGCGGCAAGCCTTCGGACTCGCGCATGAAACGGCCGATCACGGCGTGGGCGTCGAAATCGCCGCCCTGCTCCAGCAGCGAGGCTGAAGAGCCGTGGTCGCTCATGGTGTCGCCGCCCTTGCTGACCCGGTGATGGGAGAAGCCGGATTCCTTTTTCCACTCCAGGCTGCGCTGGTTGCGCCGGATGTCGTAGCAAAGCTGGATGGCGACGAATTCGCGGTCGGCGCGGGCATCGGCGCGCTCGCCGTGGCGATAATAAAAGAGGAACAGGTCGAAGTAATCGCTCTGGTACCAGCGACGCTTCGGTCCGTTTTCCGCCTGCTTTGCGACGGTAATCTCGCGGAACATTCGACCTCCCCTAGGGCCTGCTCCCCGGTGCCGGCTGATCTTGTGCGTGCCTTTGCCTGAGAGACTACCCGTAGTGTACTCCAGCTTCATGCTCCTGGCATCGGTTGGGCGCCAGGGCGCGCGGCCTGCCTCTAAACCCGCACGGCCTCGATCTGCACCAGCACCGAGAGCGCGGCGCAGCCCTGGGTCAGGCTGGAGGTGCCGCGATCGGCCGCCAGGACGTTCGGATTGCCGTTTACATCCAGTCCCTGCGCATCCGGTGCATACCAGGCGCCGGTGGCCATCACCGCCACGCCTTCGAGCACCGCTTCGTCGATCAGCGCACCGCCCAGGCAGGCGCCGCGCCGGTTGAACAGGCGGATGGCGTCGCCGTCGGCGATGCCGCGCGCCTGCGCATCGCGCGGGTTCAGGCGCACCGCTTCGCGGCCGTTGACCCTGTGCTGCTGCAGATTGGCGGCAAACGCGCCCTGGCTGTGCAGCTTGTCCGGCGGCTGGATGGTCATCAGGTGCAGCGGGTATTCGGCGCCGGCGTTGCCCAGCCATTCGTCCGGCTCAAGCCAGACCGGGTGGCCGGGGCAGTCGGCATAGTTCATCGCCGCGATGTGGTCGGAGCCGATCTCGATCTTGCCCGAGGGTGTTTTTAGCGGATAGGCTTGCGGGTCGGCGTGAAACGCCTCGAACAGCACGAAGTCCTTCTCCGGCTCCGGCAATTCGCTGTAGCCGCGCGCCCACCAGGCGCCGAAGTCGGGCTGCGGGTAGCCCTTGGCAGCGGCGTTGGCGGCATAGCGGTCGTAGACATGGCGCAGCCAGGCGGCCTGGTCACGCCCTTCCGTAAATGCCTGTTCATGCCCCAGGCGCGCGGCCAGGGCGCGAAAAATTGCATAGTCGTCGCGTGCCTCGCCCACCGGGGCGATCGCCTGCTGCATGGCGAAGACGAAGCGGTCGCGCGAGGAGGCGCCGATGTCGTTGCGCTCCAGCGTGGTGGTGACCGGAAACACGATGTCGGCGCGCTGCGCGGTGGCGGTCCACCAGCTTTCATTGACGATCACCGTTTCCGGCTTGTTCCAGGCGCGGTTCAGCCGGTTGAGGTCCTGGTGATGGTGATACGGGTTGCCGCCGGCC
>DATAZV010000298.1:0-2803 GCA_036271855.1 Burkholderiales bacterium | reverse complement strand
GCTTCTCCAGCATCGCCTCGATGATGCTCAAGGGCACCGCCGCCAGCACCACCGGCACCAGCGGCCAGCGCATCAGGCCGATGGCCGCGAACGTCGCCGCGCCCACCAGCAGCGCCAGGGGCGTAGGCCGGATCTTGCGCGCCATCTTCAGCGCCGTGCCCATCACCAGCCCGGCCGCTCCCGCCGCCCCGCCCATCACCGCCGCCTTCACCGCCGGCACCAGGGCATAGTGGCCGTACAGCAGCCACAGCCCGGTCACCACCACCAGCGGCACCGCCAGTTGCCCGGAGAGGCACATCAGCACCCCCGGCACACCCTTGAAGCGGTCGCCGATCATCACCGAGGCATTCATGGTGGAAGGTCCCGGCAGCACCTGCCCCAGGCCCACCATCGAAGCAAACTCCGCGTCGGTCAGCCACTTGCGCTCTTCGACGATCACATGCCGCGCCCACGGCGCGATGCCGCCGAAACCCAGCAAACCGATTTTCAGGAAACCGAGAAACAACTCGCGATTGGTGATGACGCGGCCGGCGGCCGAAAGGGGTGCTTCGCTTCGCATGAGATCAGGACAGAGTAAAACCAGCCTTAAGCATAAGCGGCAACCGCCTGGCCCGCTTTCAATAACAGGCCGACTTATTCTAAAATCGGGCCATGGCCAGAAATACCCGCGCAGCCCGCCTCGAGCACACCCCGCGCCCCATCGTCGCCGTCGGCAACGACTACCCCGCCGGCCATGAACACGCGCCGCACCAGCACCGCCGCTCGCAGTTGCTATTCGCCGAAACCGGCACCATGGTGGTGAAAACCGCCCAGGGCTCCTGGGTGGTGCCGCCGCACCAGGGCATCTGGATTCCCGGCGGCGTGGTGCACGGCATCAGCATGCTGGGCGAGGTCGCCACCCGCAGCGTCTACCTCGAACCCGGCGCCGCCCGCGGCATGGCCGCGCAATGCCGCGTGCTGGGCGTCTCGCCCCTGCTGCGCCAGTTGCTGATCGAAGCAGTCGACCTGCCCGCCGAATACCCGCGCGCCAGCCGCGCCGGCCGCCTGATGGCCTTGCTGATCGACGAAATCCGTGGCGCCCCGGCCCTGCCGCTGTCCCTGCCCTTCCCCGCCGAACGCAAGCTCGCCGCGCGCTGCCGGCGCTTCGTCGCCCAGCCCAGCGCGCAGGACACCATCGAATCCTGGTGCGGCGAACTGGGCTTGAGCCGCCGCAGTTTCATCCGCCGCTTCAAGAGCGAGACCGGCCTCACCTTCGCCGCCTGGCAGCGCCGCGCCTGCCTGTTCGCCGCCCTGCCGCGCCTGTTGCAAGGCGAGGCCGTGACCACGGTGGCGCTGGATCTCGGCTATGCCAGCCCGGCCTCGTTTACCACCATGTTCAAGGCGAGCGTCGGCGAGTCGCCTTCGGCGTATTTGCGCGGCAAACCGGCGCACGTGATGAGAAGCCACTCACCGGCTTGACGGCGCGCGCGCAGCACAGCCTCCACCAGAAACTCATGACTTAAGCCTGCTGCGGCGCATACAGCAGCGACCCCGGCGTAGTGAGATAGCCGCCGGTTTCCAGCAAGGTCTTCAGCCCCGAAAGAATCATCGGCCAGCCGCCATACAGCTCCGGGTTGGCCGCATCGCGCAACTGGTCGTGCGTCACCACCAGCTTGCACGAGTCGTTGCCGACCTTTTCGATTTCCCAGGTGACGCGCGAAGTGCCCTCGGCCTTGACGCTGTCGCTCCACAGTGCGCGAAAGCTTTGCACCAGTTTTTTCGGCGGGTCGACTTCGAGGTTTTCGCCCTCCACCAGCGGCGTCGACATGCCTTGGGGGGTAGCGTGGTAGGCCGAGCCTTTTTTCCAGTCGCTTTCCAGGCCGAGGCCGAAGTTGTACTTGGCGCGCAGGGTCTTGTCGGTGATCGCCTGCCACAGCAGTTCGGGGGTGGTCTTGATGTAGATCTCGTAAATCTTTTCCATGGTGCGGTTCTCCAGTGTGCGTTTGAGGTCGCTTAAGCATGCGACGAAGGGCTCGGCATATTTGCTGACCCAGCGGTCGTGGACCAGGCGGATCGGTACGGCGTTGAGGAAGTGCAATTTTTCGCGCCCGCGCCGGCGCGTGACCACCAGGCCCGCGTCTTCCAGCACCCTGAGGTGCTTCATCACGCCGAAACGGGTCATGCTGGTCAGCCGGGCTTCGAGCGCACCCAGGGTCTGGCCGTCTTCGCGGAACAGGGCGTCCAGCAGGCTGCGCCTGCTGGGGTCGGCCAGGGCCTTGAACACCAGGTCCTGCTGGTCCTGTTGATCGGCCCGGAATTCCTTGTCGGCGTCCATGGAAAGATAATATGTGACTATTTAGTCACATGTCAAGCTTTTTGTGGATAGCGAACTTGGGGCGAGCGGTTTGGCCTAACGGGTATGAACACTTCCCCCACCCTGATACGCCGGGCGCTGAAGCAAACGGCGATTTGCTATGCGGTGATCGGCGCGCTGCTGTTCGGCACCGCCGGAACGCTGCACTGGCCCGCGGCGTGGGTGTTCATCGGCGGCATGTTGTTGCTATCGGTTGCCAGCACCTTCTGGCTGGCGCGGCGCGACCCCGGCCTGCTCGAAGAGCGCCTGAAGCCGCCGGTGCAGGAGGGCCAGGGCGCGGCCGACAAGGTCTTTGTCGGCGTGCTGGGCGTGAGCCTGCTTTCCTGGCTGGTGCTGATGGGGCTGGATGCGCGCTTCGCCTGGTCGGCCGTGCCGCCGCTGGTTCAACTGGCCGGCGGACTGATGCTGCTGGCCGGCGCATGGATTTGCCTGCTGGTGTTTCGCGAAAAC
>DATAZV010000297.1:0-2341 GCA_036271855.1 Burkholderiales bacterium | reverse complement strand
AAGCCGACCGACAGGCGCATGGTGCCTTCGCGTATGCCCGAGGCTTCGAGCATCTCGGTGGCGACGCGAAAGTGGGTGGTCGAAGCCGGGTGGATGACGAGTGAACGCGCGTCGCCGACATTGGCCAGGTGCGAAAAGATTTTCAGCGCTTCGACAAAGCGCCGGCCGGCGGCGCGGTCGCCCTTGATGTTGAAGGAGAACACCGCGCCTGAGCCCTTGGGCAGCAGCGTTTTCGCGAGTTCGTAGTCCGGATGTTCAGGCAGTTCGGGATAGGACACCAAATCCACCATCGGATTTTTGGTCAGAAACTCGACGATCTTGCGTGCGTTTTCGACGTGGCGCGGCATGCGCAGGTGCAGGGTTTCGATGCCTTGCAAAATCTGGAACGCCGTCATCGGGCTCATGGTGGCGCCAAAATCACGCAAACCCTCGCGACGGGCACGCAGGGCAAACGGCGCGACGGTGGATTCCTCGGAAAACACCATGCCGTGAAAGCCGGCGTAGGGTTCGGTCAGCTCGGGAAATTTGCCGGAGGCTTCCCAGTCGAAGGTGCCGCCGTCCACCAGCAGTCCGCCGATCACGGTGCCGTGGCCGCAGAGGAATTTGGTGGCGGAGTGATAGATCAGGTCGGCGCCGTGGTCCAGGGGCTTGAGCAGGTAGGGCGTGGTGAAGGTGGAGTCGACGAACAGCGGAATTTTGTGCTCGTGCGCCAATGCCCCAAGCAGTGGCAGGTTGAGCACGTCGAGGCCCGGGTTGCCCAGGGTTTCGCCGAACAGCACCTTGGTATTCGGGCGGATCGCCGCGCGCCAGGCGTCGATGTCGCGCGGGTCGACAAAGGTGGTGTCGATGCCGAAGCGGCGCATCGTGTAGTCGAGCAGGTTGTGCGAGCCGCCGTAAAGGGCACGCGAGGCCACCACGTGCGAGCCGGCGCCGGCGATCGTCGCCAGCCCCAGGTGCAACGCCGCCTGGCCGCTGGCAGTGGCGATGCCCGCCACCCCGCCTTCGAGGGCCGCGATGCGCTCTTCCAGCACCGCGGTGGTGGGGTTGGAAATGCGCGAATAGACGTGGCCGGCGCGTTCCATGTTGAACAGCGCGGCGGCGTGGTCGGAGTCGCGAAAGACGAAGGAAGTGGTGAGGTAGATCGGCGTCGCGCGGGCCCCGGTTTCGGGGTCGGGGGCGGCGCCGGCATGCAAGGCCAGGGTGTCGAAACCCGGGTATTTTGGAGCGGCCATGGCGTTTTTATAAGGATGATCAGGCAATTATTTGATGGTAGCACGCGCTATTCGGGCGCCTAATTGCCGGAAATGCTTAGCCGTGGCGCGCTTTTGTGCCAAAATTCGCCTGAAACGTCGTTTCTGGCAGAAAAACCGGAAGAAACAGCATCATGGCTTTACCCGTTGCCCGCGCGATACTGGAATTGGACCCCAAAGCTGCTGATCTGGACGAGCGGCTGGAGTCCTTGTTGTCGTCCGATCCGCCTTTTGCCAGTCGCCTGCTGGCGGCTGTGACCATGCCGGGCCTGAGTTCACGGCGCGGCGGCACCGAAGTGGCCGATTTGCGCCCCTTGTTCGGCCTGCGCTTCGTGCAGCAGGTGACGGCGGGCTTGTTGCTGGAAGACGCCGGGGTGGACGCCACCGGCGCCGCGATTCTCTCGGCGATTGCCGCCCACGCGGTGGCCACCCGCATTCCCCTGCCCAAGAGCGAGGAAGTGTTTCTTTCCGCCTGGCTCAACGCCACCCCGGCCTGGCGCCAGGCGCCGGCCAGCTGGGGTCCGACTTCGGCGGTGGCGGCAGCGCTGGACCGGCACGCCAAATTGCCGGTCGGCGCGCAGCTGGTGGCTGATCGCGCGGACCTGATGGGGCAAGCGGTGCGTCTCGGCGAGGCCCTGGCCAATCTGGCTTCGCGCTATCCCGAAAGCGGGGTGTTCGACGCCATGCAGCGTGCCGCCCGCCTGGGGCTGGCGCCGCGCGACCTGGCGGTGCTGGCCGCCGACATCGCCCGCCATGCCGGCGACTGGAGCCGCCTGCTGGGCCGCGAAATTCCGGTCGACCTGAAACTCGACCTGGACGCGCCGGGCAATACGGCGGCGGTGCGCTTTGCCTCCGAGTTGGCCGAGACCTATCGCTATTTGCTGCAAAACGCCGCCATCGACGCCGAGACCGGCCTGCCGAACGCACGTTACTTCCGCACCCGCCTGGAAACCGAGTGGGCGGCGGCGCGCCGCCGCGGCGCCGCGCTGTCGGTGATCGCGGTCGAGTTCGAGGGCGATGCCGTCAAGACCGCCCGCACCATGCGCGAAACCGCGCGCATGCAGGACGTGGTATGCCGCACCGGCGAGACG
>DATAZV010000296.1:0-26184 GCA_036271855.1 Burkholderiales bacterium | reverse complement strand
CGCGCAGGTCGGCGCGGATCTGCGCCTCGATCAGGTTGGTGCAGGTGAGCAGGCGCAGCCACAGGCGCAATGCCTCGTGGTCGCCCTCGTGCAGGCGCGATTCGTGGTCCAGCGTCTCTCCGGCCGCCGCTTCGGCGGGGCCGTCGGCACGCGCCGCGGATTTGGGTGGGGAATCCTGTTTCATCGCAAATTACTTTAGATGTCAAATAAGTCCCTGTCAAGGTGTTTGCGGGGGCGGCTTCGCGGGCGGCGCGGTTATACTCCCGGGAACAGTCGAGAACCGAAATTTCCGGAGAACACGTGATAGGCAACCTGCTATCGAGCGCCCTGCAACGCAAGCCGGCGGCAACCGCAGCCGCAGCCGGGATCGCGCCGGCCGCAGCGCCTGCGCCCGCGGCGGTGGTGCCGCCGCCCGCCGTCGAGAGCGAGCGCGATGAGTTTTTGCGCCGCAAGGCCTTTGAGCACAGCGGCGCGCAACTCTGGCTGATGGCGCAGCAATTGCAGCTGGACCTGCTGGCGGACAAGAAATACGACGACCCGAAACGCCTGGAGCGCCACGGCTGGAAGGCCTATTCGCAAAACGACGAGGACGGCATCCTGGCGGAGATTTTCCGGCGTATCGGCACCAGGCACAAAAGCTTTGTCGAGTTCGGCTGCGGCGACGGCCTGGAAAACAACACGGTCTACCTGCTGGCGCAGGGCTGGCGCGGCCTGTGGATCGACGGCGCGGACGTCAACACCACCCTGATCGGCCAGGGCTTCGCACCCCTGATCGAGCGCGGCATCCTGCAGGTGCGCAATGCCTTTATCGACCGCGACAACATCGACGGCATGATCGCGGCGGCCAACCTGGGCGCCGAGATCGACCTGTTGTCGATCGACGTCGACGGCAACGACTATTACTTCTGGGATGCGATCACCTGCGTCAATCCGCGCGTGGTGGCGATCGAGTACAACGGCAAATTCCGCCCGCCGGTGGACTGGTGCATGGCGTACACGCGCGAGTATGTGTGGGCCGGGTCGGATGGCATGGGCGCCTCCCTGACGGCACTGGCCCGCCTGGGCGAGAAGCGCGGCTACCGGCTGGTCGGCTGCAATCTGGCCGGCGTCAACGCCTTTTTCGTGCGCCAGGATCTGGCCGGTGACCTGTTTGCCGAGCCGGCAACGCCCGAGCACCTGTTCCAGCATCCGCGCTACGACCTGATCTATGCCTACCGGGGCGGCCACGGCGCCAGCTCCCTGGCGGTGGTGCAGGGGGCCTGCACCGCGCTCGGGCTGCCGTCGCCGACGGAAAAGGAGACCGGTTCCACCTTCAAGCCGGTCATGCCCTGAAATCCGCTTGCGCGGGCCGCCGGCAAGCTGCGGGCCGGCCTGTTGATTTGTCCGCGCGGCGGCTATAATCGATTCGACACCACATTTCCAGGGGAGTGCGTCGTGGACGACTTGCAAGCAAACAAATATGTACAGGATTTGCTCGGCCTGATGGTGGCCAAGAAGGGTTCGGACCTGTTCATCGCGCCGGACTTCCCGCCGTCGATCAAGATCGACGGCAAGATCACCCCGGTGGCCAACCAGAAACTGGCCGCCGAGCACACCAAGCTGTTCGCCTACGCGCTGATGAACGACAAACAGCGCCGTGAATTCGAGGCCGAGCGCGAGTGCAATTTCGCCATCAGCCCGGAAGGCATCGGCCGCTTTCGCGTCAACGTGTTCTGGCAGCAGGATCATGTGAGCATGGTCTGCCGCACCATCGCCAGCAAGATCCCGACCATCGAGGACATGGCGCTGCCGCCCGAGCTCAGGGATATCGTCATGGCCAGGCGCGGGCTGATCCTGATGGTCGGCGGCACCGGCTCGGGCAAGAGCACCTCGCTGGCGGCGATGATCAACCACCGCAACCAGAACGCCAACGACCACATCGTCACCATCGAAGACCCGGTCGAATACGTGCACCCGAACCTCTCCAGCCTGATCTCGCAGCGTGAAATCGGCCGCGACACCCTGACCTGGGAAAACGCCCTGAAAAACACCCTGCGCCAGGCGCCGGACGTGATTTTCATCGGTGAAATCCGCGAGCGCGAGGTGATGGAGCACGCCATCGCCTTCGCCGAAACCGGCCACCTGTGCCTGGCCACCCTGCACGCCAACAACTCGAACCAGGCGATCGACCGCATCCTCAATTTCTTCGGCTCGGAAAAGCGCGCCCAGGTGCTGATGGACCTGTCGCTCAACATGCGCGCCATCATCTCGCAGCGCCTGATCCGCAAGATCGACGGCCGCGGCCGCGCCGCCGCCGTCGAGATCATGCAGAACACGCCGCTGATCGCCGACCTGATCTACAAGGGCGAGGTCAACGAGCTCAAGGAGGCGATGGTCAAGAGCAAGGAAAACGGCTGCCGCACTTTCGACATGGCCCTGTTCGACCTCGCCGAGCAAGGCGTCATCAGCCGCGAAGAGGCGGTGCGCAACGCCGACTCGATCAACGACATCCGCGTGCGCTTCAAGCTGGAATCCAAATCCGCCGGCGGCATGGACGAATTCAAGGGCGCCGCAGGCTTGTCGCTGGACGAGGACGTCACGCGCAAGCTGGGGCTGAACAAGAAGACCTGATGGCGGGGGCGCGGCGTACGCCGCAGCACTGGCGCGGTCTTGCCGGCGGCGGGTCGCCCGGGGTGGCATGGATACGCTGAACGCGGCCGTGCAGCAGGGCCTGCTATTGCACCAGCAGGGCAGGGTGGCGGAGGCGATGGCGATCTACGAGCAGGTGCTGCGCAATGCGCCCGAGCATCCGGATGCGCTGCATTACCTAGGCGTTGCCTGCCGGCAGACCGGGCGGACCGCGCAGGCGCTTGATCTGCTCGCCCGCGCGGTTCGCGCCAGGCCCGACGCGCCGATGGCGCACAACAACCTCGGCAACGCACGGCTCGCCCTCGGGCAGCTCGAAGAGGCGCTGGGCTGTTTCAACCGCGCCATCGAGCTGGCGCCGGCTTACGCAGGTGCGCATAACAACCGCGGCGGCGTCCTGGTTCGCCTGAATCGCCCCGAAGAGGCGCTCGCGGCCTTCCGCCGGGTCGCCGAACTCGAGCCGGCCGGGGCCGACCCGTGGTACAACATGGGCGTGGTCCTGCAGGAACTCGGCCGTCTGGACGAGGCGGCTGATTGCTATCGGCAGGCGATCGACCGCGCCCCCGCTTTTTTCGAGGCCAGGATCAACCAGGCCAGCGTGCTGATCCGGCAGAAGCGCTTCGAAGAAGCGCTCGCGGCCGGCCAACAGGCGCTGGGCCGGCATCCGCAAAGCGCCGAGGCCCACCACAATTGGGGCCTTGCGCTCGCCGGCCTCGAGCGGCCCCGGGAGGCCTTGCAGGCGCAGCAGGAAGCGTTGCGCCTGAGGCCGGATTACGCGCAGGCGTGGCTCGCCTGCGGCGACGCCCATTGCGATCTGGCCGAAACCTTGCCGGACCCCGCCGGGCTCGATGAGGCTTGCGCCTGCTACCAGCAGGCCTTGGCACTTCGCCCCGGCTTCGCCGACGCACATTGCAACTGGGGCATCGCCGAAGGCAGGCGCGGGCGCCCCGAGGCGGCTGCGCTGCACTACCGGCAGGCGCTGGAGATACAGCAGGACCATGCACAGGCCCGCGGCAATCTCGGCGCCACCTTGCTGGAACTGGGCCGGCCCGAGGAGGCGCTCGACTGGTCCCTCCGCGCCCTGGCCCTGCGCCCCGACTTCGCCGACAGCCAAGTCGTCTGCGGCAACGCCAGCCAGTTGCTCGGCCGGCCGCGCGAGGCTCTCCGGCATTATGAACAGGCGCTGGCGCTCAAGCCGGATTTCGCTCTGGCCGACAGCAACCGCCTGTTCGTGCTCGCCTACAACGAGCTGGGCGGCGCGGGCGAATACCTTGACGCCGCGCGTGGATGGGAACGGCGCGCGCTGACGCAGGCCGAGCGCCGGGCCGCGTCCACCCGCATTTTCCACAACGGCCCCGCCGCCGGCCGGCGCCTGCGCGTGGGCTACGTCTCGGGGGATTTCTGCCAGCACGCGGTGAGCTATTTCATCGAGCGCCTGTTCGCCGCGCACGACCGCAGCCGCGTCGAGATTTGCGCCTACTACACCCATGACCTGGAAGATGAGGTGACCGCCCGCCTGCGCGCCCTGGTCGAGCGCTGGACCTCGCTCGCCGGGCTTTCCGACGCAGCCGCGCGCGAGCGCATCGAAGCCGATGGCGTCGACGTACTGATCGATCTCTCCGGCCACACCGCCCACGCCCGGCTGGGGGTGTTCGCGCGCCGCGCCGCGCCGGTACAGGCCCACTACATCGGCTACTTCGCCAGCACCGGCCTGACCGAGATGGATTACTGGATCGGCGACGCCGTCGTCACGCCCAAGGCGGCCGACGCCGATTTCAGCGAGCATCTTTGGCGCCTGCCGCGCGTCTGGATGTGCTACGACGGCAAGGCGGACGCGCCGGCAGTCGACTGGCGGCCCGCGGAAGACGGCACGCTCCGGCTGGGCAGCTTCAACAGCCTGCGCAAGCTCTCGCCGCAGACCCTCGCCCTGTGGGCGCGCATCCTGTGCGCACTGCCCCAGGGACGCCTGTTGCTCAAGACCAAGGAGCTGGCGCAGGCGGAAAACCGTGAACGCATCCTCAGGTGCATGCAGGAGGCCGGCGTTGCACCTGAACGCATCGAACTGCTCGACGGCAGCACCACGCCGGACTGGGCAAGCCACATGGCCTGCTACAACCGGCTGGACATCGCGCTCGATCCGATCGGCGGGATGGCGGGCGCCACGACGACCTGCGACGCTATCTGGATGGCGGTGCCGGTCGTTACCCTGGCGGGAGGGCGGATGGCTTCGCGCGCCGCGGCGTCCTTGCTGACGGCGGCGGGGCATGCGGAATGGATTGCCTCGGACGAAGCGGACTACCTTGCCAAGGTAGTCGCCCTGGCGCGAGACGCCGGCGGCCGAGCGGCGCTGCGTCCCGCCGCGCGCGGGCAAATGGCGCAAAGCGCTCTATGCGACGTCGCCGGCCTGGCGCGCGGGCTCGAGCATGCCTACGCCGAAATGTTCGGCCGATGGCAAGAGGGCCGCCGCGCCGCGCCGCCTTCCGCGCCCTCGCCCGGTCCGGCCGCTGCCGGATAACGACCAACGGCTGTGCGCCTGACGCTGCCCTGCGCAGGCCGGCTTAGCGAAACGCCGGCCGGCAGGCTGGCTCAGCGAAACGCCGGCCCGTAAGCCCAGGCGACCAGCGAGCGCCGTAAGCCGCGGGTGACCGGGCTCACCTGGTGCGCAAGATAAGACGGGAAGGCCACCGCCGTGCCTTGTGCGCGCGCCGCCGGCATTTCCGCCGCGCCGTGGAATTGCAGGTCGCCGCCCTGATAATCGTCCGCCGCGCTTAGCTGGATGGTCAGCGACAGCTTGCGCAAGGAAGTGGTGTCACCGCCAATGTCCACGTGCCAGCCGAAATACTGCCCGGCGCCGTAACAGGTGAATTGCAAAGGCTCGACGAAACCGACCAGCTCGAACCCGTAGGAGGCGTTGATCCGGCCGAACAGGCTGCCGAGGCGGTGGTACAGCCATTGGCTATCGGCCGCCGGCTCGATCCAGGCGATGTCGCTGACCCGGTAATCGCGCGAGGCGAGGTCGCTGCGGTCGTCCACGGTGGCCGCCGCCCGCACCCGCGCTTCGCCCAGCGCGATGATCGCCGCGCACTCGGGCGCCGAAAACATGCCCGGAAAGATTTGCGGATATGCAATGGCGCCGCGGCTCTCCAGGGGGTGTGAATGGGCAAACGGGTTGCGTCCGCCCCAATCGAGGACGAGATCGCCGACGCCATTGACCTCGGTGGTGTCCGGGAAGAGGTAGAGGAGGTTCACGTGCGGGCTTTCAAGCAGAAAAACGGGCCGGGCAGCGCAGCAGGGCCGGGAAAACCGGGATTATCTCCCCCTCGGCGGCCCACCGGGCCGAAAAACCTGCCAAAAGTCCATGAATAATGCCGGCGCCATCGCCACGCGGCCGCTTAGGATATTGTCATGTCGCCCTGGATACTAATGCCATTAGCATATTTGTGAAAAAAGGTGAAGTACAAGGCGGTGCCTGCCCGCGCCCCCTTGTTGTGCAAAAGATACAGTGGACGAGAAATATGCCCGCGTGGGGCCGGAAAGACTTGGCGCGTCCCCCCTCCCTTTGGGAGAATCCAATCCAAGCTTCTCGACGCATGGGAAGTGGCTCTTTGGTGGCAAAGATTTCGCGGCGGAAAAATTCCGTGCTTCTTGGCTATCGAGTTCAATCACAGAGGAGATTTACATGCAAAAGAAACTTCTCGCAGCTGCCGTTCTGTCGACCCTGTCGGGTGCGGCATTTGCGCAGTCCGCGAACGTGACCATCTACGGTACCCTGTACGCCCAGTACGAATACGGCAGTGCGCTTGGTGCTGATGCCAGCGCTGCGCCCACCGCCGCCAATGGTGCTTCCACCAGCCCGATCCACACCTACTCCACGCACCCGGCCGACGTACAGGGCCGTCTGCGTAGCGACGGTGCCGGCGCCAACTTCGGCCTGCGCGGCACGGAAGATCTGGGCAACGGCCTGCAAGCCTGGTTCCAGCTGGAACTCGGTACCGCCGGCGCCATCGGCGGCGTCAACCCGTCGTCCGCCACCAGCCTGACCGGCTGGCAAGCTCCGACCTACCGCAACTCGGCCATCGGCCTGCGCGGCAACAACTGGGGCTCCTTCCTGGTCGGTATTTGGGACACCCCGTACACCGTCGCTTACGGCCAGGCTGCCCTGGTGCCGAAGCTGCTGTCCGTCAACAGCGCGAACGCGTCCGCCGGTTTCTACGGCACCACGCCGTTCGCCGCCGGTGGCACCTTCAGCGGTACCTCGATTGCCCAGGCTTGCCAGCCTTTCGTTGACGTCGCCACCGCCACCGCTGCGGCAGGCGTCGCGACCGTTTCCTCGGGCCCGGCCGGCGCGACTGCCGCCACCTGCCTGACCGCGACCCAGAACTTCGACCGTCGCCAGGGCGGCACCCTGCAATACTGGACGCCGAACTGGAATGGTTTTGAAGGCCGCATGATGTTTACCGGCGGGCAGGAAAACTACAACGGCAGCACCAACCTGCCGAACTGGGGCAACAACCCGACCCCGACCATGCTGCGTCCTTGGCTGGCTGGCCTGTCGCTGAACTATGGCAACGGCGGCTTCTTCGGTAGCTACGCCTACCAGATCCACAAGGACCTGACCGCGGCTGGCGTGCGCAATCTGTCCGTCAGCACCACCGGCGTGGCTACCGCCCTGGGCGCCGCGACCAACAGCGGCGCCGGCGCTGCTCAGACCGTTGGCTTCGGCAACTCGATCAACGGTTCTACCGAGCAGGCGCATCGTGTCGGCCTGAAGTACAAGTTCGACTCCGGCTTCGGCATCGGCGGTCGTTTCGAGTACCTCAAAGGCACCTACACCTACGGCACCAGCCCGACTGCAGCCAGCGCGGTTGCCCCCACCACGGCCGCCGGCTTCGGCACCAGCACCTACGGTGCCAACGTTACCGGCTATACCAAGAAGGTTTGGGGCATCGCCGGCAGCTACGAAACCGGCCCGCACGCTGTCGAGATCGAATTCAACAAGATCCCGAACGCTACGTTCCAATGCGACTCCGGCACCGTGGCTCTGGCGTCCAGCTGCTCCGGCAGCGGCACCGGTGCTCGCCAGTGGAGCATCGGTTACGACTACGCGCTGTCCAAGCGTACCGACTTCCAGGCCTACTTCGTGCAAATCGCCAACGACACCAACGCCCGTTACACCGGCGCTGTGTTCAATGCCTTGGCACCTCTGGCTGGCGGCGACCCGCGTTACATCGGCGTCGGCATGCGCCACACGTTCTAATCCAGCTCACGGATTAACGCGTAATCAAGCGGGTGCCTTCGGGCACCCGTTTTTTTTTGGTCTTTTGCGCTATGCTTGGACCCATGCTGGACACCTTGATACTCAATTTCGACCAGGCACTGCGTGCCTTGGCCGCGACACCCGCGCATGCTTTACCCCCGGCTGCCGTGCCCGGCGCCGTCCCCGAACAAGCCCCCCTGGACGCCGACGAGCGCAGCCGCGCCGCGGCCCTGATGCGAGTCAACCATACCGGCGAAGTCTGCGCCCAGGCCCTGTACCACGGCCAGGCCCTGATGGCGAAAAGCAACTCGGTGCGGGCGCACATGCAAAAGGCCGCCGAAGAGGAAGGCGCACATCTGGCGTGGACTGCCACCCGCATCCAGGCCCTGGGCGGCCGCCGCAGCCTGCTCAATCCGCTCTGGTATGCCGGTTCATTCGCCCTCGGCGCCTTTGCCGCCCGCCTGGGTGACCCGCTCAGCCTGGGCTTTGTCGCTGAAACCGAGCGTCAGGTGGAGACCCACCTGGACGACCAACTCGCGCGCCTGCCGGCGGCCGACCACGAATCGCGCGCCGTGCTCGAAGTCATGCGCGAAGATGAAATCCGCCATGGCCGCGACGCACGCACAGCCGGCGGGGTGGCCTTGCCGTGGCCCGCGCGCCTGGCGATGCGCGCCGCAAGCAAGGTGATGACCACCACCGCCTACTACCTCTGAGCGCTGGCGGGTACTAGCGCGATTGGGGCGGCGATGCGAGACAGCGCCGCAACTCATCGCGCCAGTGGGGACGCGCCCAGCCGAAAACGGTGGCGAAGCGTGATGCATCGAGCGCCGAATTTGCCGGCCGCCGTGCCCGCGCGGCAAAGGCCGCGGCGCTGACCGGCGCGATCTCGCGCTCGATGCCGAGCAGGTCGAAGGCTGCCCGTGCGTATTCGAACCAGCTGCAACGGCCGCCCGGTGTCAGGTGATACAGGCCGGACAATTCCCGCCCGCCGGCGCCATCCACGCATCGCCGCAAGGCCATGCGCGTCGCTTCGGCCAGGGTCAGCGTCCAGGTCGGCGCGCCGACCTGATCGTCCACCACCGGCAGCGGCGCGCTGCCTGCCGCGCGCGCCCGCGCGATCACCCGCGTCAGGAAGTTGTCGCCGTCGGCGCTGTAAACCCAGCTGGTGCGCAAGATCAGGTGTGCCCCCCCCGCTTGCGCGATTGCCGCCTCGCCCGCCAGCTTGGATGCGCCGTAAATATTGATCGGATGCGGCGCATCGCCCTCCCCATAGGCGCCCGGCTTGGCGCCGTCAAACACATAGTCAGTCGAGTAGTGCACCAGCCAGGCGCCGACCTGCGCGCAGGCCCGCGCCAGTTCGCCCGGTGCCTGCGCATTGACCCGGAAGGCCGCATCGCGAGCGCTCTCCGCGCCTTCGACATCGGTCCACGCGGCGGCATTGATCACCGCGTCCGGGCGCAGCCTCAGCACCAAATTCGCGGCCGCCGGCGTCGCCAGGTCAGCCTGCGCCCGGCCCGCGCTCTCCACCTGCGCGCTGCCCCAGTCCAGCGCCGCCAGTGCGCGCCCGAGCTGGCCGTCACGGCCGAGAATCAGGATGCGCATGGTGATTGGCGTCGCCCTTAGTCCGTGCTCAGGCCCTGGCCGAACAGCAGGGTGACGTTGATCCGGCGGTTGGTAAAGCCCGGATTGAAATGCAATTCATCGGTGGTGTGAAACAGCGTCGAATCAAACAGCACGCAGCGGTTGGCACGGTAAGGCACGCGGATCGGCTTGGCGTCGTGCGCGACGCAAAACGCCATCATCTTTTCCGACTCCGAGTTGTATTCGCGATAACTCCAGCCCTCCGGCGCCGGCACGTCGTAGATCACCATGCCGCCGGTGGTCGGGTCGGCACAGGCCTCGTCGGGGGTGATCCAGAAATTCACATTGATCCGCGCGAAGTCCGCGTGCATGTTGATGCCCTGGCGGCGCTGGTCGTACTTGAAGGCCCAGGCCTGCATCAGCGGGTGCGGGCCCACCACCTCCGGCATCGCGCGCCGCAACTCGTCGGCGACCGCCAGCAGCACCGGCGGCGAAAAACCGCCGGAAAGAAACGCCCCCATGTAACCCTTGCTGTACACGGTCTTGAAAATCGTCGCCTCTTCGCAATAGGTGCGCAAATCGGCCAGCGCCTGCGGCGAAAGAAAATTGTCGATCACCACCATCTGTGGTTTGCCTGCCTTGTACTGCGCCGCGATCCCGGCGTAGTCCTGCTCGGCCAGCGCCGCGACCTCCTGCGCCACCTCCGGCACGTAAGAGAAAGGCGCGAGCGCCGCGCGCAGCGCCTCGCCCTCGGCACCCTCCGGCGCGAAACTGGCGTTCGGGTCGCCGCTCTGGTCGTAAAGCTTTTGCAGCAAGGGCAGGTTCGCCGCCGCTGCCGGCGGCAGCTTGCCGCGCTCCTGCAGCAGGCGCATCTGCTCGTACTCGTGGCGGATGTGCGGCTCGCTCACCGGCCAGATCAGGAAATCCTTCGCGCCCGCCCCCGTGGTCAATTTCATCGAATGCCGCAGCAGGTGCAGCGCGGCCTCGCGGTGGCCTCGGTCCAGCTCGATCAGGCCGCGCACATAGCTTGCATCGATGTCCGCCTCGATTTCGCGCTGGTAATTCTTGATCAGCTCATCGGCCTGGATGCGCTCGCTCGCCTCCAGATGCAGGCGCAACAGCGCGCGGATCGCGTCGATCGAATGCCTGTTGCCGTCCAGCGCCTGGTGGAAGGCCTGCACCGCCAGCTCGCGCCGCCCCACGCCTGCGTAAGCCGTGCCCAGCTGCTCGAGGATTTGCGGCAGCGCGCCCGCGCCCTCGCCCGCGCCCCGAAAGGTACCGATGGCGCCGTAGTAATCGCCGATGTTGTTCAGGCAGCGCATCACCTGGAATACCGCCAGCGGCATTTGCCGGTTCTGCCGGTGCGCGCGCTGCGCCAGGCCGAGCGCCTCATGCGGATTGTCCAGTTCCGAGGCCGCGAAACTGGCCACGAGAAGGGCACGAAAGCTCTCCGGATTGGCCGTCAGCTCGATGCTCGCCGCATGCCGCGCCAGGTGCCAGTTGCCGGCGGCCTGGGCGACGTCGGCTACCGCCAGCGCCAGCAGGCTTTCGCGCAGCGGCAATTCCGCCAGGCTGTTCTGGATCCGCGCATAGGCTTCGGGCCCGCGTCCGGCCATCTGCAGCGCCATCAGATAGATGGCGAAGGCATCGTAGCTGGCCTGGCCCGAGTTGACCGCGCCTTCGGCCAGGGCAATGATCTGCGCCGGATTGCCGCGCGTCATCATGCCCGTAAGCGCGGTGGCGGCGGCTCCGGCCCAGGTGTTCGCATTCAGGCGCCCGCTGTCGCGCAGGCGCAGCGCCTCCTGCGCGTTGCCGACGGCGAAACAGCAGATCACCGCTTCCAGCGCATCCTCGTCGTTTTCCATCCGGCTCGACTGCAGGCCGCCGATGGCGCCGGCCAGGTTGCCGGCGCTGCGCATTTGCTTGATGCTCTTGTAACGATCCGAAAGCATATTGAAACCTCTATTCGAAAACCGGCGCCGCCGCCAGCGGCAGGCCGCGCGCATCCTTCGCCGACAGCACCGGCGCCGCCACGCCCGCCGCCGCCAGCGGCCAGGCGATGCCCAGCGCCGGATCGTCCCACGCCAGGGTATGTTCGGCGCCGGGCGCATAAAAATCGGTGATCGCGTACAGCACCTCGGCCACCTCGGAGAGCGCCAGGAAGCCGTGCGCGAAGCCCGCCGGCACCCACAGCATCTGCCGCGACTGCGCGCTCAGGCGCGAGCCGTGCCAGCGCCCGAAGTTGGCCGAGCCGCGGCGCAAATCCACCACCACGTCGAAAATCTCGCCGGCGAGCAGGCGCAGCAGCTTGCCTTGTCCCTGCGGCATCTGATAATGCAGCCCGCGCAACACCCCGCGCGCCGAACGCGAATGGTTCTCCTGCACGAAATGCGCGCTGATGCCCAAAGCGGCCAGGGTGCGCTCGTTCCAGGTCTCGAAAAACAGGCCGCGCGCGTCTTCGAACACGTCGGGCTCGAGCAGGCAGGGGCCGGCCAGCGGTAGGTCTATGCGGCGCATGGGAAGGAGGGCATCAGTCAGGAACGCCGCGCACGGTTCAGGTCCCGCAGCTTGGCATATTTGAGCATGCTGTTGCTGCAGCCGATAGCGATGTGCACCAGGCCGGGCACGCCGTCCAGGAAGCCCAGGCGGAACAAATAGAACTTGATGAAGCGCAGCAGCGGCGACAGCGCGATGCGCAGCACACCGGCCGATTCGCCTTGCTCGAACAGGCGCGCCGCCTGCAGGCTGGTATAGCGGTTCTGCTTCGCCAGGTAACTCTCCAGGCTCTCGGCCGACTCATGCAGCAGATCGCCGGCCAGGGTACCCACGGCCTGCGCCGTCTCCACCTTCTCGTGCACCGGGTCCGCGCTCCAGCGTGCATGACCGCGGTGAAACAGGCGCAGCGACCAGTCCGGGTAGCCCTCGCCATGGCGCAGCAGCCGGCCCATGAAGCGGTTGGCGCGCGCCATCCGGTAGGCAAACTGGCGCGGATCGGCCAGCGCCGCCTCGATGCTGGCGCGCAGGGCCGGCGTGACGCGCTCGTCGGCGTCCAGGCACAGCACCCAGTCATGCGCCGCGGCTTCCACCGCCGCCTGCTTTTGCGGCCCGTAGCCGCGCCAGGCCATTTCGATCACCCGCGCGCCATGCGCCGCCGCCAGTTCGCGGGTGCCGTCGCCGCTGCCCGAATCCAGCACCACGATCTCCTGGGCGAAGGGCACGCTGGCCAGGCAATCGGCCAGCGCCGGCGCCGCGTTCAGCGTAATGATCACCACCGACAGCGGCACCCGGCCGCTGGCGGCAGCGGGCAGGGCGGGGGCGGCGGGGGCGGGCATTGACGGTGGACCGTGAGGGTTATAATCGGGCGCATCGCTACCCACGCAAGTGCGCCGGAAGCGGTGGGTTCAAGGGCTGGTGGAAGACTTCGCGAACGCTGATTCCAAGGTTCGGATTGTAAGCGAAGCCCTCCTGCGCGGCCCATCGGCGTCCTGCCACCCTCCCACTGCCAGCCGCATGATTTCCCTCCCGTCCGGCGCGCGCCTTTGATGCAACGCATACTCCTGGTCAAAACCACATCGCTGGGCGACGTCATCCATTGCCTGCCGGCGGTCTCCGACATCGCCGCGCATTTTCCCGGCGTGCGCCTGGACTGGGTGGTGGAAGAGCCCTATGCCGGCATCGTCGCCCTGCATCCCGCCGTCACCCACGCCATTCCGGTGGCGATGCGGCGCTGGCGCAAAAGCCTGGCCTCGCGCGGCACCTGGAGCGAGATCGGCCGCTTCAAGCGCCTGCTGGCGCGCGAAGGCTACGACCGCGTGATCGACGCCCAGGGCCTGGTCAAAAGCGCCTTGCTGGCGCGCCTGGCGAAGGGCGAACGCCACGGCCTGGATGCGTCGAGTGCCCGCGAGGGCATCGCCACCCGCACCTACAGCCACCGCCACCATGTGCCCTGGACCCTGGACGCGGTGGCGCGCAACCGCCGCCTGCTCGGCCTGGCGCTTGGCTATACGCCGCGCGGCGAACCGCGCTATGGCATAGAGGTGGCCGCGACCAGCGCCGGCTGGCTGCCGCGCCGGCCCTACTGCATGCTGCTCACCGGCACCGCCGACGGCACCAAGCTGTGGCCCGAAGAGCGCTGGCTGGCACTGGCGCAGCTGGCCGCGGCCGGCGGTTATACCTGCCTGCTGCCGCATGGCAGCAGCACCGAAGAGGCGCGCGCCACCCGGGTCGCCGCAACCCTGGGCGAGGCCGGCATGCTGGTGCCGCGCATGGCCCTCACGGAACTGGCCGGCGTGCTGGCCGGCGCAGCCCTGGTGGTGGGCCTGGACACCGGCCTGACCCATCTGGCGGCGGCGCTCAATCGGCCCACCGTCGGCATCTATTGCGGTTCACGCCCCGCCGAGACCGGTGTGATCGCCCCGCAGGCGCTAAGCATCGGCGACCTCGCCGCCCCGCCCGAGGCCGCCCTGGTCTGGGCCGCCGCCTGCGACCTGCTGGCCCGCGCCTGAGCCGGGCACCCGCACAGTCATGGCACGCCTCGCATACACCCTGCTGCTGTGGCTGCTCCTGCCGTTCATCTTCCCGCGCCTGGCCTGGCGCGCGCGCCGCCAGCCGGAATACCTGCGGCATATCGCCGAGCGCTTTGGCGGCCATGCGCCGGGCGCCGCCCCGAAGGGACCGGTGCTCTGGGTGCACGCCGTCTCGGTGGGTGAAACCCGCGCCGCCCAGCCGCTGGTGCGGGCGCTGCTGCAGCGCTATCCGGACCATACCCTGGTGCTCACCTGCATGACCCCGACCGGCCGCGCCGCCGCGCAGGAGATCTACGCCGCCGACGCCGCGCGCATCACCTGTGTGTACCTGCCTTACGACTATCCGTTCGCGATCCGGCGCTTCCTGCGCCACTTCCAGCCCGCTGCCGGCCTGATCATGGAAACCGAAGTCTGGCCCAACCTGGTGGCCGTCTGCGCCGCCGCCGGCGTGCCGCTGGCCCTGGTCAACGCCAGGCTGTCGGCGCGCTCCGCCGCCGGCTATCAGCGCATCGTCGCACTGGCGCGGCCCACCTTCGCCGGCCTGACGAGGGTAACCGCGCAAAGCGAAGGCGACCGCGCGCGCCTGCTGCAAGCCGGCGCGCGTGAGGTGCAGGTCACCGGCAACCTGAAGTTCGACGTCGCCGCCGCACCCGGGCTGGTGGCGCGCGGCCAGGCCTGGCGTGCCGCGCGCGAAACCGGCGCCGACGGCGCGCCGCGCCGCATGTTCCTCGCCGCCAGCACCCGCGAAGGTGAAGAGGCGCTGCTGCTCGATGCGCTGGCGCCGCTGATCCGTGCCGGCGATCTTCTCGCGATCGTGCCGCGCCACCCGCAGCGCTTCGACGAAGTCGCGCGCCTGATCCAGGCGCGCGGCTACGCGCTGGCACGGCGCAGCGCCATTGAGCAGGTCGGCCGCGCCACCGCAGTCTGGCTCGGCGACAGCATGGGCGAAATGCCCGCCTATTACAGTGCCGCCGATTGCGCCTATGTCGGCGGCAGCCTGCTGCCCTTCGGCGGGCAAAACCTGATCGAAGCCTGTGCGCTGGCCTGCCCGGTGCTGATCGGCCCGCATACCTACAACTTCGCGCAAGCGGCGCAACTCGCTGTGGAAGCAGGCGCCGCCTCGCGGGTAGCCGATGCACAAGAACTGGCGCGCGAAGCGCAGCGCCTGCTGCAGGATGCCGGCGCACTGCGGCGTATGGGCGAAGCCGGCAGGAGCTTCACCGATGCGCATCGGGGCGCGACGCAACGGACCATGCAGGTGGTGGAAGAACTGCTGGGAAAGTAGGGCGCAGGCAAGCGTTCGCGGCCGCGCCGCGATTCTTTGCCCACGAGTCCCAAAAAATCAGGCTAGGACTTTTATTGGTTCAGCAGCGCATTGGCGGCGCGCACATCATCCTCGGAGAGGCTGCCGGCATTCGCCTTCAGGCGAAAGCTGTTGACGATGGTGTCGTAGCGCGCCTTCGAGAGATTCTGCTTGGTCTGGTAGAGCTGCTGCTGGGCGTTGAGCACGTCGATATTGATGCGCACACCCACTTCATAGCCCAGCTTGTTCGAGTCCAGCGAGCTTTGCGAGGAAAGCACCGCCGCCTCGTAGGCGCGCACCTGCGCCAGGCCGTTGGTCACCGCGAGGTAATACTGGCGCGCATTCTGCGCCGCGCTGCGGCGCTGGAATTCGAGGTCGGTGCGGGCGCGGTCGAAATTCGCCGCCGCCTCGCGCGTCTTCGAGGTGACGAGGCCGCCGGAAAAAATCGGGATCGCCAGTTGCACGCCGACCGAATTCTGCGTGGTCTCGCTGGGCACGCCGAAGGTGGTGCCGCCGGTGGCGTTCTGCTGCAGGCGCTGCGCCTGCAAGTCCAGTGTCGGGTAATGCCCGGCGCGGTTGATCTCCACCTCGCGCCGCGCCGCCTCCATGCCGGATTCCTGCGCCTTCACCTGGTAGTTATTGGTCTGCGCCGCGTCTACCCAGGGTTCGAGTTGCGCCGGCTGCGGCGGCGGCAGTTTGATGTCGGTGCGCAAGGGCGTCAGCTCGCTCGGCGGCCGCCCGGTGAGCACTTGCAGCGCCGCGCGCTTGGTATCGAGGTCGCTTTGCGCGGCGATTTCCGTGGCGCCCGCCAGGTCGTAGCGCGACTGCGCCTCGTTGGTGTCGACGATGGTGGACTTGCCGACCTCGAAATTGCGTTTCGCCTGCGCCAGTTGCTGGTCGATCGCCGTCTTTTGCGCCTGCGCCACCGCCAGCGCATCCTGCGCCGCCAGCACGTCGAAATAGGCCTGCGCCACCCGCACCATCAGGTCCTGGCCGGACTGCGCGAACTGCGCCTCCGACTGCATCACCAGCAATTTCGACTGCTCCCAGGTCTGCCAGTTCTGCCAGCGGAACAGCGGCTGGGTGAGGGTGACGGTGTAGCCGTTGGTGTTGTAGAAACTGGAGGGCGGCGGCAGGATGAAACCGGGAATCGGCGTGCGGAAATTGCTGTTGGCGTAGTTGGCCGTGGTGTAGGCGGTGGCGTTCGCGTTGGGCAACAGGCCCGAGCGCCCCTGCGGCTCCTTTTCGCGCCCGGCCGCCAGCGCATAGCGCGCGCTGCCGTACTGCGCGTCGTTATCCAGCGCCTGGCGGTAGATCGAGAGCAGGTCGGCGCCGTGCGCGGCAGGGGCGGCCAGCGCACAGGCAAGCAGGGCGCTGCGCAGGCCGCGCGAATACGGACGGTTCATCGACTTCGGAATTTCAGCTTGGGCGCAAACTATACCCCAGCCGTGCGTGCCGGCTTCAGTAGCGCGGCACCTGCGGGTCGATTTCGCGCGACCACGCGTCCATGCCGCCGGCCAGGTTGTGCAGCTTGAAACCCTGCTGCTCGAGAAACAGCGCCACCTGCATGCTGCGCCCGCCGTGATGGCAGACGGCGACGATCTCGCGATCGCTATCCAGCTCGGCGGCGCGCGCCGGAATCTGCTGCATCGGGATCGCGGTGATGCCGGGCAGGCTGGCCTTTTCCACTTCCCAGGGTTCGCGCACGTCCAGCACCAGGGGCTGCTCGCGGCTCGTATCGGCCAGCCAGTCGGCCAGCTGGCGCACGCTCAATTGATTCATCGCGATTTCCTCAGCAGGCCGCTCGGTCGAGCGGCCCATATTTCGGGGATTTAAAAGGGGGAACCCTTTTTTTACCTAGAATTTGAAGCGCGGCGGCTGCGCGGCATTGGTGAGCGGCGCCACCACGGTTTCGAACAGGTTGACCGTCGCCACGCCGCTGCCGGCGGGCGACCTGGTGTACAGGCGCGCCTCCATCACCGGCGCGTCGCCCACCACTGCGAACAGGCGCCCGCCCGGCTTGAGTTGCGCCAGCAGCGAATCCGGCAGCACCGGCGTCGAACCCGACAGCACGATCACGTCGTAAGTCTCTTCGCCATAGCCGCGCGCGCCGTCGGCCTCCAGCACACGCACTTCGGGAAGGCCTGCCGCCTTCAGGTTCTGCTGCGCCATCGCCTTCAATGCTGGCTGGATTTCCAGGCTCAGCACCGAATGGCAGCGATGCGCCAGCAGCGCCGCGAAATACCCCGAGCCGGCGCCGATTTCCAGCGCCCGGTCGTGCGCCTTGCATTGCAGCTCCTGCAGGATGCGCGCCTCCATTTTCGGCGACCACATCGAAGCGCCATGGCCCAGTGGAATTTCCATGTCGGTAAAGGCCAGCGCGCGCAACAGCGGCGGCACGAACTCTTCGCGCTTGACCACCGCCAGCAGGTCCAGCACGTCCTGGTCCAGCACGTCCCAGGGGCGGATCTGCTGCTCGATCATGTTGAAACGGGCGCGGGCGACGTCGAAGGCGGCTTGCATGTCTGCGGGTTTCCGGAAATGGGGGCCAAAAATTGTCAAACCGGGTGCCAGACCGCCGCCAAATGGCGACAGCCCGGACAGAGCCGGATTTTAGCATCGGCGCGCCTCGGCAGCGCAAATGCCGCCGCCCAAAAACATTGGGGCGCCATAGGCGCCCCAAATCTCGAACGATCAAGCGTGCTGCGCTATAGCGCGCGGCGGCCGCTGATCAGGTTGACCACGATCATGATCAGCGCAACCACCAGCAGGATGTGGATCAGACCGCCGGCGGTGAACGAAGTCACCAGGCCCAGCGCCCACAAAACCAGAAGAACAATAGCAATCGTAAACAGCATGTCCGACTCCTTGAAATTGGGCCACGAGGACCATGATGCAAGATTAGGCGGCGCTCCGGCGCGAAGATGTAGGCGCCTGTCTGAGTCTGGCGTAGTCCCGTGCGGCCGGCCAATCCGCTGCACCCGGAAGCGTTTACCCCGCGCGGCAACACTTATGATGCCGCCTACAAGCTTTTAGTCCCTTCACCGACAGAGCGCAAAAAGTGGTTTGCGCAGAATCGGTCTAGTCGCACGCAACACCCGCAAGCGGCCGATTTTCGAGGAACGACGCCATGAAACTCTCCAATATCCGTATCAAGCTTTTGATCCCGGCCGTCTTGTTCGGCCTCTGCGCCCCCGCCGGCGCCGCCGATGGCCCCAAGGCCGGCCCGGTGGTGAAACACCCGCTCGCCAAAAGCCAGCGCGTCACCAACAAGACCAACCAGACGGCCGACGAAAGCCATGCGCTTCAAGTGCGCGAGCGCCCGCACCACGGCATCAATGCCGATGCCGGCGTGCCGCCCTCCGGCGTTCCCAGCGAGACCATGGATGCCTGAGTTGCGTCCGGCGCCATAAAAAGCCGCCCGCGGGCGGCTTTTTTCATGTCTGCGATATCTCAGCCGCCGGGTCCTAGCGCGGCGCCTTGAACCCGTTCTCCACCCACTTTTCCGCGCTGCCGCGGCTGAGCACGAAATTCGGCGCCACCGTCACCCGCGCCAGTTCCTCGCCCGACTCGTCGAAGGCACTGAGCAGCGCTGATGGGTTGTCCTCATCCGCCTGGATATCCAGGTTCACCGTCACCCGCATCTCGCGCGCGCTCACCGTCACGCTCTTGTGCAGCATCGCGTGCTGGTGCTGCTGATGGCGCGCCAATACTTCGGAAGCCGTCTTCACCAGCGTATGAAAGGCATTCGCGTCCAGCGGCTTGGGATTCTTCTTGTCGCGCCCCATGGTCCAGGGACCGGTGAGCGCCGGCTCGGCCTCGCCGTCGAGGGTCATTTCCACCGCCCAGCCGTCGTCGTCGATGTTCTTGATCACGCGCGCGGTCCAGCCGTCGTCGCGCCATAAGGTGGCTTCCTGAGTGGGGCTGTCTTCTGCTGCGGATTCGCTCACGGGCCTGGCCTGATATCAAGTCGAAAGACGCATGGTACCGCCATCATCGCGATAGTCGCTGCAAACCGTAACCAAAGCTAGAATGGCCAACTTGAGTCCGGCTTTGCTCCCGGGAGACCATCTTGCAGCTTGCGTCCGCCAAAACGCGCAGTGTCAAGACGCTGCTCAACTGCCTTTGCCTGTTCGTGCTGGCTGCCTTCGTCCTGCCCGCCGGCGCCGCCTGCGTCAGATACAAGGCGCCCGCTGCGTCCGCAAATCACCCGCCTGTCATGGATGGCCCGGGCTCCTTTGGCGAACTGCATGAAACCGTGACCCTGGACTGCCTGGCCTATGTGGGCTCGATCAAACAGGGCAAGGAAGAGCGCGTGCTGATTCGCGACGAGCAGGGCATCTTGCACACCCTGAAACTGGGTAGCTATGTTGGCGAAAACAGCGGCATCATCAAAGAGATCCACGTGGATTTCATCGACATCCACCAGCTCGTCAAGCGCGACGGCCAGTGGGTGGAACTGAGCGTCAAGCTGCCCCGGGCACCAGACCCCAAGCCGCGCTGACTGCCGCCGCAGCGCTGGCCCGGGGCTGCCCCTAATCAATCCCATAAACGCGGCGCCGCACCCTTTCCCCCCTACAATCCCCCGCAAACGGCACACCGCCAACCACCAGCTGGGGACAAATTGATCTGGGACACTCTCATCGTCGGCGCCGGCGCCGCCGGCTGCGTGCTGGCCAACCGCCTCTCGGCGAACGGACAGAGCGTGCTGCTGCTCGAAGCCGGCCGCGACACGCCCCCCGGTGCCGTGCCCGAGGACATCGCCGACCTGCACCCGCGCTCCTACGCCAACCCCGCCTACCAGTGGCCCGACCTGAAAGTGAAAATGGGCGCCATTGGCAAGGGCGGCCTCACCCCCTACCAGCAGGGACGCATCATGGGCGGTGGCGGCAGCCTGATGGGCATGGTGGCCCTGCGCGGCGCCCCCGAGGTGTACGACGGTTGGGGCCTGCCCGGCTGGAGCGCCGCCGACGTGCTGCCGTATTTCCGCAAACTCGAAGCCGATGCCGATTTCGACGGCGAGGCGCACAACCAGAGCGGCCCGGTGAACATCCGCCGCGTTTTCCCCGAGCACTGGCCGGCGTTCAACGCCGCAGTGCTGAAGGCAGCCAACGACCAGGGCATTCCCTACGCCGCCGACCTCAACACCAGCTTCGACGATGCCTGCGGCCCTTACCCCTTAAGCAACACCCAGGTGCGCGTCAACTCCGCCTCCGCCTACCTCGACGCCGCCACCCGCCGCCGCCCCAACCTGAAAATCGAGTGCGACACCACCGTCGAACAACTGACTTTCGACGGCGCCCGCTGCACCGGCGTCACCTCCCTGCATAACGGCGTGCGCACGCAACATCAGGCGCGCCGCGTCATCGTCGCCTGCGGCGGCATCCACTCGCCCGCGGTGCTGCTGCGCTCCGGCATCGGCCCCGGCGCGGCGTTACAAAAGCGCGGCATCGCCGTCGTTGCCGATCTCCCGGGCGTCGGCCGCAACCTGATGAACCACGCCGTCGTCTACCTCGCCGCCCACTTGAAGCCCGAAGCGCGCCAGGGCAACGCCCTGCGCGAGCAGTTCATCACCGGCCTGCGTTTCTCCTCTGGCCTCGACACCTCCGTGCGTGCCGAAATGCAAATGATGGTGATGAACAAATCCTCCTGGCACGGCGTCGGCCACGGCATCGCCGCATTGGGCATCATCCTCAACCACCCGCTGTCGCGCGGCAGCGTTACGCTCGCCTCGCCCGACCCGCACGCGCGCCCGCAAGTCGACTTCAATTTTTTCAGCGACCCGCGCGACCGCCAGCGCATGGTGCTCGGCATGGCCCGCGCCGTCTCGCTGATGGCCCACCCCGCCGTGCGCGCCGTGCGCAACGAAAGCTTCGCCCAGGGCTACTCCGAATGGGTGCGGCGCCTGAACGACCCCACGCCGATCAACAACCTGATCAGCAAAACCCTCGCCGCCATCCTCGATGGCCCCGCCTGGCTGCGCCAAGCCGCGCTCGACCATCTCATCAAGGTCGGCGTCACCGACGAAACTGTGATGCAATCCGCAGACTGGCAAAGCGCCATGGTCGGCGAGCGCACCTTCTCCACCTATCACCCCACCGGCAGCTGCAAGATGGGGCTGGACTCCGATCCGCTGGCAGTGCAGGACCCACGCTGCAATGTGCGTGGCGTGGAAGGCTTGAGCGTGATCGACTGCTCCGCCATGCCGATGATCTCCCGTTGCAACACCAACATCCCCACCATCATGGTGGCGGAGCGCGCCGCCGACTTCCTGCTGCAAGCTTAAGCGCACCCGCATCCCTGATTCGTCCAGCCCACGCCGCATCCACCACGAGACCCGCATGAAACTCACTCTTGCCTATTCCCCCGTCGCCTGCTCCCTCGTTCCCTACATCCTGCTCACCGAGGCCGGCGCCGAATTCGACACCCTGCCGGTCAACCTGCGCAAGGGCGAAAACGACGGCGCCGAATATCGCCGCATCAACCCCAAGGGGCGCGTCCCCGCGCTGATCATCGACGGCGACCCCCTCACCGAAAACGTCGCCATCCAGATCTGGATCGCGCGCCAGTACCCGCAGGCGAAACTGCTGCCCAGCGACCCGATGCAATACGTCAAGGCCATTTCGGTGATGGCCTGGTGCGCCTCCGGCATCCACCCCAAGCTGACCCAGCAGGCCCGCCCCGAACGCTATTGCGATATGCCCGGCACCGCCGACAACGTGCGCGCCCACGGCTCCCACTCCGCCTTCGAATACCTACAGATCGCCGACAACATGCTCGCCGGCCGCGACTGGTTCTTCGACCACTTCACCTGCGCCGACGCCTACTTCTACTGGTGTTTTCGCCGCTGCTCCCTGTTCGAACCGGACACCGGCGTGTTCAAAAACTGCACCGCCCACCTCAAGCGCATGGAGCAACGCGAAAGCGTGCAAAAACTCCTCGCCTACGAGAAGCAGGTCCAGGCCGAGTTCGCCAAGGCAGCGTAGCCGTCTGTACACCCGAATGACATTCACCGCCCGAATGTCATTCGCGCCCATGCTGCCCGCATTCCCGCGCTGTCATACGGAGCGCGGGCGGGGCCGGCTTTTTCGCGCCCGCGGTCATCCTCTCCGCGTCCCCGGGCGTTGAAGCTGTAGCACGCGCCGTGCTATCTTGCCTTCCGGCTTACCGCCGACCCAAACAGAGGAGAAATCCAAATGTCCAGAATCACCGTCGCCATCCTTTCCTGTCTCCTGCTCGGCAACATTGCCTTCGTGCAAAGCGCCGCCGCCGCCGACGCTCCCAGCTGCGAATCCAAAGCCATCGACAAAAACGGCAAGCCCCTGGCCGGCGCCGCCAAAACCGCCTTCCTGAAAAAGTGCAATGCCGACGCCAAGGGCGCCGACACCGCCGCCGCGCCCGCGGGCTCCGGCTGCGAAGCCAAGGCCGTCGACAAGGCCGGCAAGCCGCTTGCCGGCGCCGCCAAGGCTTCCTCCATCAAGAAGTGCGAAGCCGACGCCAAGGGCGGCGACAGCAAAGCCGGCGACGCCTCCGCCGCCTGCGAATCCAAGGCTGTCAGCAAGGACGGCAAGCCGCTCGCCGGCGCCGCCAAAACCGCCTCGATCAAGAAGTGCATGGGCGCCTCCAAGGGCTAGGCAAGCCTGGCCACCCGACTGTCATCCCGCAAGGGAATTTCCTGCCTGTCATTCCCGCGCAAGCGGGAATCCAGGCGTGCATGCGCGAATAAAACGAAAGAGAAGCGACGCAACGCCCACCCGCAACAGGAGACCCAACCATGTCCAGACTCACCATCGCCATTCTCGCCGGCCTGATGCTCGCCGGCACCGCCCACGCCCAGACCACCAGCCCCGGCGCCAACGGCATCCCCGGCGCCCCGGTCAACCAGGTGCACGAAGCCACCATCAAGGCCACCACGCCGCCGCCGGCCGTCAGCGCCTGCGAAGGCAAGGCGATGGACAAGGACGGCAAGCCGCTCACGGGCGCGGCGAAGTCGGCGTTCGTGAAAAAGTGCGTGGCCGACGCCAAGGGCTGATTGGCTCCAATACCGGCAGGGCTGGATTTCCGCGCACGCCATTTCTTCGGCCCAGCCATTGTCCACCCTGCTGCAAGCTGCGGCGGTCGCCAGTAAAATACCGCTCATGCCATCCATCCTCTCCATTGCAGCTCTCGAAAAGCACTATAAATCCGGCCTGACCGCATTGGGCGGTGTCGATCTCGAAGTCGAGCGCGGCGAGATATTCGCCCTGCTCGGCCCCAATGGCGCCGGCAAAACCACGCTGATCAGCATCGTCTGCGGCACCGTCACCAAGACCTCGGGCACCGTCCTGGTCAATGGCCATGACATCGAGCGCGACTTCCGGGCGACCCGCACCACCATCGGCCTGGTGCCGCAGGAAATCGCCATCGATATCTTCGCCACCGTCTGGGCCACCGTCAATTTCAGCCGCGGCCTGTTCGGCCGCGCGCCTGATCCGATCTATATCGAGCAACTGCTGCGCGACCTCTCGCTCTGGGACAAGCGCAACAGCAGGATCATCGAGCTGTCGGGCGGAATGAAGCGCCGCGTGATGATCGCCAAGGCGCTCAGCCACGAGCCCGAATTGCTGTTCCTGGATGAGCCTACCGCCGGCGTCGACGTCAACCTGCGCCGCGACATGTGGGCGCTGGTGCGCCGGCTGCGCGACAAGGGCGTCACCATCGTCTTGACCACTCATTACATCGAGGAAGCCCAGGAGATGGCGGACCGTGTCGGCGTGATCGACAAGGGGCGCCTGCGCCTGGTCGAAAACACCGCCACCCTGATGCAAAAACTCGGCAAGCGGCGCCTGACGCTGATGCTGAAGCGGCCGATGGCCGCGATCCCCGCCGAGCTCGGCGAATGGCCGCTCGAACTGCAAGCCGAAGGCAATCAACTCGTCTACACCTTCAAGGCCGATGCCGAAGGCACCGGCATTCCGGCGCTGCTGCGGCGCCTGGGCGAACTGGACATCGACTTCAAGGACCTCGACACCGAGCGCAGCTCGCTCGAAGACATTTTCGTCAGCCTGGTGGAGCGCGCCTGATGCTGATCAATCGCAACGGCATCTGGGCAATTTATCGCGCCGAAATGGCGCGCACCCTGCGCACCGTCTGGCAAAGCGTCGCCACGCCGGTGATCACCACCGCGCTCTATTTCATTGTGTTTGGTGGCGCGATCGGCTCGCGCATGCAGTCGGTCGGCGGGGTTGGCTACGGCGCATTCATCGTCCCCGGCCTGATCATGCTCGCCATCCTCACCCAGAGCATCTCGAACGGCAGCATCGGCATTTATTTCCCCAAATTCACCGGCACCATTTTCGAAATCCTCTCGGCCCCGCTCTCCGGCTTCGAGGCCGTGCTCGCCTACGTCGGCGCGGCCGCCACCAAATCAGTGGCCATCGGCCTGATCATCCTGCTCACCGCGACCTTCTTCGTGGATGTCCAGATACTCCATCCGTTCGCGATGGTCGCCTTTCTCCTGCTCACCTCCGTCGCCTTCAGCCTGTTCGGCTTCATCATCGGCATCTGGGCGAAGAACTTCGAACAGCTCGCCATCATTCCCTCGCTGGTGGTCACGCCGCTGACCTTCCTCGGCGGTGCTTTCTACTCCATCGACATGCTGCCCCCGCCGTGGCAGACCATCAGCCTGTTCAACCCCGTCGTCTACCTGGTCAGCGGCTTTCGCTGGAGCTTCTACGGCCTCGGCGATGTCAGCGTCGCCGCCAGTCTCGGCTTCACGGCAGGCTTCATGGCCGCCTGTCTCGTCTTGCTGTGGTGGATGTTCAAGACCGGCTATCGGCTCAAGCCATAGCCCGGTGAGTAACACCGGCAGGGGGCCGGGGTCGATTTATTTCCCGCACCTCGATCCCCTGCATCTCAGCCTGCCGGCAATTGGCCTGCCCGGCCGAACACAAAGCGCTTGTCCAGGCGGTATTTGGTGAAGTACCCGATCGCCAGGCCGAGAACGCCGCCGAGATAGCGCGCCGGCGCCGATTCAAACAGGTACTGGAAGCTGAACTCGATGTCCCAGAAAATCGCCGTGGTCACCACTCCCATCAGCGCATAGAGTGCAAACGTGCGGGCATGGTGGCCGGCGTCGCGGGCGCGGAAGCGGAAAATGTAGCGCTTGTCGAGGGCGTATTTGATCAGGAGCCCGACGCCGGTACCGACCGCGATGGACAGCGGAATGGCCAGCCTGCCGCCGTACACATACATGCAGGCGGCCTGGCTGGAGATATTCGCGGCGGTGGCGGCCAGCGCGAACATCAAATAGAGGGTGGCCAGTTTCATGCGTCTCAAAATGAGAAGGCGCCGCGCGCCAGGTCGTGGAGCATGCTCACCACCCAGAGGCCGGGCCAGACCACGCAGCAATGCGGCAGATCCCACAACACCAGGTAGGCGATCAGCGCCGCGCCCGGCACCTTGCGGATGGCGACCGGGGCCTGCGCCGACTCGTGCAGCAGCGTCACCGAGACCAGGAAAATGTAGATGTGGATCCAGCGGCCCCAGTCCACGGCGACGAAATACAGCGGCAGGGTGGCGGCGAAGCCGACTGCCAGCAGCGGCAGGCGGCGCTTCGGCCAGTCTGTCAGCAGGAAGGGAATGCAGGCGAACAGGAACAGCATGGGATACACACGCAGGTAGCCGCCAAGCTCGGAGGAAACAGCCGTCATGCCGTCCGCCGTTCCCTTGCGCAGCCAGTCGATCGAACCGGCGCAGATGCCGCGGTCCAGGCCCGCGCCCACCAGCGAATCGCAGACCGCCTGGCGCCCGTGCTCGCCGCCGGGAAAGGCCATGGCGAACACCAGCCCCGCAGCCGCCAGCAGGCCGCAGGCAGCCAGGGATGCATCGACCCAGGCACGCGGTGCGCCGGT